>JBJEKV010000179.1:1791-2920 GCA_051878815.1 Anaerotardibacter sp.
CTGAGTACTGTTTGTGGCTCTCCAAAAGAGGAAGAGGAATGCGGCCTACTGCGCAGAATGGAGGGAAGTCCCTACAGAAATCGCGAACAGGTACATCAACGTATCCCATGCATGCAATGCGCTCGATGTCGGTTGCATTGAAGAAGGTTGCGGTTTCGCAGCCGCGGGTAAAGCCGGTTTGAAGAGGGTAGCCGCAGTAGTCAAAACCTGGGGTGCTTTCGCTTACACGAGCAAAAAGGGTAGAGATGAGAAGACGAACAGATGCTCCGTTGATAGTTGCGTCAACTACGGTGCCCAATGGAAGAACGGTGCTGAGTGGGTTGATTGAAACGGCAACTTCGTCAGCTTGTTTTCTATCTTCAGGGGTCTGAGGAGCAAGGCAGGTCTGAGCAGTGAAGGATGGAGCAACATAGTTAATCTCTACTTCATCATGCTGAGAAGCGAAAAGCTGATACACCTTTTCCTCGTTAGGGTTCTGAATGAAGCCGCCGCATACTGGAGTGAGTGCGTAGTCGTAAATAACGCCTTCGTCCTCAATCTTGTAGCCAATAACCATGAGCTTTGCGGCAATCTTTTTTGTAGTAACCACGCTGCCCAAAGGAAGGAGTGCCTCGTTAGAAGGGGTGGTTCCTTTGGTGTGGTACACAATTGCATCAGGGGTGATTTGACCGCCTCTTAATCTGAGCTGGTCAACCAAAAGCTGAGTTGGGTTTTTCTTGCCGTTTGCTTTTCGGCCGTTGAAGAGGGATGCAACGCCTAAAAACGCAAGCGGGATACAGATGATGATGGCAGCAAGCATCAAAGGATTTGCGTTGCCCGCCATAGAGTCAGCCATGTACATGTATGGCAAAACGAAGAAGCCAACAATACCAATAATGCCCAAGACGCGGAATACTTTGGTTACCTTTTCGGTCTTTTGTTCAATGTCTTTCAGCTGAGCTTCGCGTTCTTCAGGAGACATGTTATTCCAACGCTCAGAAGCTTTTTGCTGTTCTTCTTCGAAATTGAACTTCTTCTTATTCTTGCCCATAGCATTCCTCCCTGGGTATTGGCTTTGAATGTAGTCTACCGTTCATTTCGCCTTTTTATAAGCACACCACAAAAAACGTAGAGCAATTTGCTTCATTTC
>JBJEKV010000179.1:3020-10897 GCA_051878815.1 Anaerotardibacter sp.
TGGCGAAGTTTCTGCGTGCTTTGTTCGCACTGCCGCGTGCTTGCTTCGCGCTCTTGGCGTGGCTGGCGGCGCGCTGGCTGCGAACTTTCGCCAAAGACATGATGTATTTTCGCCAAGGCCAGGGCGCACCTTTATTTGATTAGTCGTAAAATAGCGGATGAAAAAAGAAGCTGGCGAAAGGACTACTTATGGAACGTGGCATTGCCTGGAAAACCTATACCGAAAGTGATTACGAAACGCTCGAGAGTGTTGCTGCTGGATATATCGACTTCATTTCCGACTGCAAAACTGAGCGCACCTGCACAACGCGTGCTATTCAAATGGCTGAGCAGGCAGGATATGTGAGCTTGGACGAGGCTATTCGCCATAATAAACAGTTGAACCCAGGAGATAAGGTGTGGGCTGCTAATTATGGCAAGGCGCTCATTCTTGCTCAGATTGGAGCACGTCCTATTGAGGAAGGCCTCAATATTTTGGGTGCGCACATTGATTCTCCTCGTTTGGATATCAAGCAGAATCCAGTGTACGAGACCAGGGATTTTGCGTACATGGACACGCATTACTACGGCGGCATCAAGAGCTATCAGTGGGTTACTATGCCGCTTGCGTTGTATGGCGTTGTGGTCAAGAAGGATGGCACGGTTGTTGACGTGTGCGTAGGTGACAAGCCTGAAGATCCCGTATTTTGCGTAACCGACTTGCTCCCTCATCTTGGTGATGAACAAATGAAGAAACCAGGTAACAAAGTTATTGAGGGCGAAGATCTTGATATCTTGGTTGGCTCAAAGCCATTAGTAATCTCCGAAGATGACGCGGCTGGTGCTGAGAGCGGCGCGGGCGCTGACGCTGAAGGCGGTAACGCTGAAACCTATCAGCAGTCCCTTACCAAAATGGCCGCAAAAGAAGGCGTTAAGGCAAACCTCCTCTCCCTTCTTCTTGAAACTTACAACATCGAAGAAGAGGACTTCCTTTCTGCCGAGCTCGAGGTAGTTCCTGCAGGACGTGCACGCGAATTAGGTTTCGACCGCAGCATGGTTATTGGCTATGGTCAGGACGACCGCGTATGTGCCTATCCTTCCTTGCTTGCTCAGCTCGAGGTTGAAAACCCTGAGCGCACCAGCGTATGCATCTTGGTTGACAAGGAAGAAATTGGCAGCGTAGGCGCAACGGGCATGACTTCGCGCTTCTTCGAAAACACTATTGCTGAAATCATGGCGCTTGCTGGTCAAGGGGGAGACTTGACTCTTCGCCGTGCTCTTGCAAACTCTCGCATGCTTTCAAGCGATGTAAGTGCGGGCTATGACCCAACATATTCAAGCGTGTTCGAAGAGAAAAACAGCGCATTTTGTGGCAAAGGCTTGGTATTCAATAAGTATGTAGGCGCACGCGGCAAATCGGGCAGCAACGATGCAAATGCAGAATACATGGCATTTTTGCGCAACGTGATGGACCAGGCCGCTGTTTCTTACCAAACCGCCGAAATAGGAAAGGTAAATGCTGGCGGAGGCGGTACCATTGCCTATATTCTTGCCGAATATGGAATGAGTGTTATTGATAGCGGTGTTCCTGTTTTATCAATGCATGCTCCATGGGAGGTAACTTCGAAAGCTGATATCTATGAAGCGTATAAGGGTTACAAGGCATTTTTGATGGCCTAAATCCCAAAAAGAGGGGAATGAAAAGGAAGGATGTTTTCCAATTCATATGGAAAGAGTGGCCTTCCGTGATTATAATAAATACGTTTAAGTTCGTTATATACTAGGAGTGTTTCATGGCTTTTATTTTTGAAGAACCATCACGTACGTTTAACGAGTATTTGCTCGTACCAGGCTACTCTTCATCAAAATGTATTCCTGAAGCAGTAAATCTTGAAACCCCACTTGTTAAATACAAGAAAGGCGAAGAGCCAGCTATTAAGCTCTCCATTCCTATGGTTTCTGCAATCATGCAGGCTGTTTCTGATGACGGTATGGCTGTTGCTCTTGCTCAGCAGGGCGGTCTTTCTTTCATCTATGGCTCCCAGACTGTTGAAGATCAGGCAGCAATGGTTGCTCGCGTAAAGGATCACAAGGCAGGTTTTGTTCGTAGTGACTCTAACCTTCCTATTACGGCAACCTTGGCAGACGTTATCGCGTTGAAGGAAAAGCGCGGTCACACCACCATGCCTATTACTGAAGGTGGTAAGTCTCAGGGTAAGTTGCTCGGTATCGTAACTGGTCGTGACTACCGTGTTTCTCGTATGGATCCATCCACTCCTGTTTCTGAATTTATGACTCCACGTGAGAAGCTTATTGTTGCTGGTGCTGAAACCACCTTGAAGGAAGCAAATGACGTCCTTTGGGACAACAAGCTCAACTCCTTGCCTATCGTTGATGAGAATGACAACCTTCTCTACATGGTATTCCGTAAGGACTATGAATCTCACAAATCTAACCCTAACGAACTCCTTGATAGCCACAAGCGTTATTTAGTTGGCGCTGGTATTAACACTCATGACTACGCAGAGCGTGTTCCTGCTTTGGTTGAAGCAGGCGCTGACGTTTTGTGTATTGACTCTTCCGAAGGTTTCTCCGAATGGCAGAAGCTCACTTTGGACTGGGTTCGCGCTCACTATGGTGATTCCGTTCGCGTTGGTGCAGGTAATGTTATTGACGCAGAAGGCTTCCGTTTCTTGGCAGAAGCTGGTGCTGACTTCATCAAAGTTGGTGTTGGCGGCGGTTCCATCTGCATTACTCGTGAGCAGAAGGGTATTGGTCGTGGTCAGGCAACTGCTTTGATTGATGTTGCTAAGGCGCGTGATGAATACTTTGAGGAAACCGGCATTTATATTCCAATCTGCTCTGACGGTGGCATCGTATATGACCATCACATGACTTTGGCTTTAGCTATGGGTGCAGACTTCTTGATGTTGGGCCGTTATTTTGCTCGCTTCGATGAGAGCCCTACTAATAAGGTAAACATCAACGGCAACTACATGAAAGAGTACTGGGGCGAAGGTTCTTCTCGTGCACGTAACTGGCAGCGTTATGACCTTGGTAGCGCAAAGAAGGGCATGAAGTTCGAAGAGGGTGTAGACTCCTACGTTCCTTATGCTGGTTCTTTGAAGGACAACGTTGATCTTTCCTTGTCCAAGGTTAAGTCCACCATGTGCAACTGTGGTGCTCTTACTATTCCTGAGTTGCAGAAGAAGGCTAAGCTCACCATCGTTTCTGCAACTTCTATTGTTGAGGGTGGCGCTCACGACGTTCTCCTTAAGGATAAAACCGCAGGTAACGTTGTTCGCTAAGCGAAGCTTTTAAAACTTACATTCGAAGGCGGCCATTCACGGCCGCCTTTTTTGATGCGCGCGTTCGAACGAGGGGCTTGAGGCAAAAGCGGCAACGTTTCGAAAGCTGCCTATTCGCTCGCTTCAATGGCTGTCTTTAGCGAATTGCAGCTCTGTGAAGCTCGCTCTAGGCAATTTCCCTCCATAAAACCTTCACGTGGGAGCGCAAAACTTCCGCGCGTTTTAGCTGGGATTATTCAAAAGGGGGAGCACGGCGTCTTTCGCCAAATACCACCGAAAAGCCTTAAATTAGGCTATTTTGAGTAAGTAGGTTACAATCTACCTTATGTGTAAACGCGCTTTAACATTAATGCAAAGGATTGCCCTCAGTATCTGTTTGGTAATGGGGCTTTGTTTTTTTGTTCAGAATCCTCGAACAGCTCAGGCTGATCCTCTTGCTGATGCCCAATCCGCCCTCAATCAGGCGGAGGCGCAGCTTAGCAGCATTAGTGCAGAATATAACGAGCTTTACAAACAAGCCGCAGAGCTTGAAGAGCAAATCTCCCTCATCACTCAAAATGTTCTTGCTGCCCAAGAAGAAATGATTAGGGGCCAAGAGCAGCTGGGTACCACCATGGTGGCTTCCTATAAAAACGGAGGCACCTCACTTATTAATATCTTCCTTGCATCTGAATCGCTTGATAGCTTCTTGAAGAGCGTTGAGTACTATGCCGCAATTCAAGAAGACCAGGCAGAAAAAATTCAGGAGCAAAAGGTTCTCAAAGAGAAATTTGATAGCGAATTGGCCGAGCTTGACACGGCTCGTGACCAGCAGCAAGTCCTCTTAGATCAGGTATCGCAAAAGCAGCAGCAGGCAGCAGCCGTAGTTGCTGAGGCTTCGGCAAAGGTTCAAAACATTGAATCCGAGCAGGCTCGTCTTGCCGCGCTTCAGGAAGAGGCAAACAAGATTCAAAATCCTGCTCCTGACAAAAACCCAAATAATGACCCAGATGCTGATTCTTCCAGCTCTGCCGGAAATGGCAATTCAGGTTCTTCCGGAAATGGAAACTCGGGCTCTTCCAGCGGTGGATCAGGCTCTTCAGGAAGTGGCAACTCTGGTAGCTCTGGTGGCAGCACTTCAAGCGGTTGGAAAACGGGCACCGCATCTGCCTATGGTGGCTCTTCAGACCCAACTGCTCCGGTAGGTTCGCACACGGCAACAGGTGCAGTCGTAACCGATTCATCCATGGGTGTTGCCGTTCCAATGGCGTGGCCAAGCTATCGTTCCTACTTTGGCCGCGCGGTAGAAATTAGCTACGGTGGTAAAACGGTTGTAGCAACAGTTAACGACTGTGGCTATATGGGCGGAGGCTCGCGCGCTCTTGACTTGCAGCCAGGCGTTTTTAAGTCCTTCGGCTATAGCACCTGCCAAGCGTGGGGACTTCGTACGGTTTCTTACCGTTTCTTGTAAATATTAGGTAATATCTGGGAAATTTTCCCTTTATAATCAGAAAGGCTACCTAGGATACTAGGGAGTCTTTTTTGCGTGCATAAATCCGAAGAAGGATGCTATATATGAAAGAATACAATCCTCATGAAATAGAACCTCGTTGGCAGAAAGTGTGGGATGACATTTGTGCTTACCAGGTTCAAGAAGACAGCGCTAAACCTAAAAAGTACGTTTTGGAAATGTTCCCTTATCCATCAGGTGACATTCACATGGGTCACGTACGTAACTACACCATTGGTGACGTTATTGCGCGCTACTACAAAATGCGTGGTTTTGACGTTTTGCATCCAATGGGTTGGGACGCATTTGGTCTTCCTGCAGAAAATGCTGCTATCAAACATAACTCTCATCCCGCAAAGTGGACCTATGCCAACATTGAGACCCAGAAAGCTTCCTTCAAGCGCATGGGCTTCTCCTATGATTGGGATCGCACCGTTGTAGCGTGTGATCCTGAGTACTATCGTTGGGGTCAGTGGATTTTCCTTCAGTTCTGGAAGCGCGGCTTAGTTGAGCGCCGCAACAGCCCAGTTAACTGGTGCCCAAGCTGCGGAACCGTTTTGGCAAACGAGCAGGTAATTGAAGGCCGTTGTTGGCGTTGTGATAGCGCAGTTGAAAAGCGCGATCTTACCCAGTGGTACTTCAAGATCACTGATTACGCTCAGGAACTTCTTGATGATTTGGACCAGTTGGAAGGTTGGCCAGCTCGCGTAAAGCAGCAGCAGGCAAACTGGATTGGTCGTTCCGAGGGTGCTGAGGTTGAATTCCTTTTGTGTGATAAGGATGGAAACGCTCCTGAAAACCCAACCGATGATGACTACATCACCGTTTTCACTACTCGTGCTGACACGCTCTTTGGTGCTTCTTTCTTCGTTCTTGCTCCTGAATACAAGGGCTTGAAGGAATTGGTAGAAGGCACTGAGTTCGAGCAGCCTGTTATGGATCTTGTTGCCGCTGCTGCTAAGGTATCTGCGGTAGAGCGCGCACAGGGTGACCACGAAAAGCATGGCGCATTCACCGGCCGCTACGTTATTAACCCAATTAATGGCGAAAAGGTTCCTGTTTGGGTTGCAGACTACGTAATTGCTGAGTATGGCACCGGTGCTGTTATGGCTGTTCCTTGTGGTGACCAGCGCGACTTCGAATTCGCTCGCAAATACGATTTGCCGGTTATTCCTATTATCTGCACCACCGATGATCCTCTTTACGAACAGCTCAAGGATGAGCAGAACCGCGTAGTAACTTCCGTTGATTGGGAAGAAGCTATGGCTGCAGAAGGCATTCTTGTTCAGTCTGGTAAGTTCACTGGCCTTAAGGGCGGTAAGCATTCCGAGGCTGAAGAAGCAGTAGTTGCTGCGCTTGAAGAAATGGGTCGTGGTCGCAGAAAGGTTGAATTCCGCTTGCGTGACTGGCTTATTTCTCGTCAGCGTTATTGGGGCAACCCAATCCCTGCAATTCACTGCCCTGAGTGTGGCGTAGTTCCTGTTCCTGAGGAAGACTTGCCAATTCGCTTGCCAGAAGATATTGACCTTGCTTCTGGTGAGACCTTGGCAAACCACGAGCAGTTCGCTCAGTGCACCTGCCCTAAGTGTGGTAAGCCTGCCCGTCGTGAGACTGACACCATGGACACTTTTACCTGCTCTAGCTGGTATTACATGCGCTATACCGATCCTCACAACACTGAGCTTCCATTTGATTCCGACAAAGTAAACATGTGGATGCCGGTTGATCAGTATATTGGCGGTATTGAGCACGCAATTCTTCACTTGCTCTACAGCCGTTTCTTCACCAAGGTTTTGCGTGATGAAGGCATGCTTTCCTTCGACGAGCCATTCACTAACTTGCTCTGCCAGGGCATGGTTTTGGACGGCAATGGAGACGTTATGTCTAAGTCTAAGGGCAACGTTATTGCGCCTGAATCCATGATTGCTGAATATGGTGCAGACGCTGTTCGCGCTTACATCTTGTTCATGGCTCCACCTGACAAAGACCTCTTGTGGAATGAGGAAGGCCTTGCTGGCTTGTACAAGTTCCTCAACCGTGCATGGCGTATTGTATGTGACTTGGCAGGAAAGGCTGACGAACAGTCTCTCTTCCAGGCTGACGCTGCAAACGATGCTGACGCACAGAAGGCAGCTAAGTTCTTGGGTCGCGAGCGTCATCGCGTAGTTGGCAAAGTTATCGAAGACTTCGAGCGCAACAGCTTCAACACTGCTATTTCTGCAGTTATGGAATTGGTTAACGCTGCTTCTGATTACCTTCGCCGTGCTTCTGCTGAGACGCGCAAGGCTAATGCTGAGTATGCAGCACTTGATAAGGATGTTGCTGAGACCATCACTAAGCTTCTTGCTCCTGTTGCTCCTCATTGGGCAGAAGAGCTTTGGGCAACCGCTTTGGACAACGCAGACTCTTCTATTGTTGAGCAGGCTTGGCCAGAGTATGACCCTGAGAAGGCAAAGGCTGACGAGGTAGAACTCGCAGTTCAGGTAAATGGCAAGGTTAAGGCACGTATTACTGTTTCTGCTTCCGCTCCCGAGGAAGAGATTAAGGAAACTGCTCTTGCTGCTATTACACAAGCCACTGAGGGTAAGAATATTGTCAAAGTAATTGTTATTCCTAGCCGTTTGGTAAATGTGGTAGTAAAATAACCGTAGTTTTTTTGAACACCTCCAGGCGTCAGTTGATTTCAATTGACGCCTATTTTTTTGCGCGGTACATTCTTGCTAGCGAGCTAATTAAACAGCGCGCCAATAATGTTGCAGCGCGTCAATTTGGCAGCGAATTAATTAAATAGCGCTCTAAATCACTAAAACACTAATTCGCACATTCAATCATCTCTAGGTAGGAGTTAGCTGGGTGCAGCCAACAGTCAGATACCCTGATATCAGGAATACGAAAATCAAAGAGGAGAAGTCAGGTTGCTTAACCGCAATCAAGACTTTGTTCGTGGTTTCGTTTTTTCTTGCTGTACTCGTGTTTGGCACGCCATTTTTAATTAACGGCATTGTGTGGGGCACTACGTTTACTGACATTGAGCAGGAAAGCGCCGTGATAGAGGAGAAGGACACCTTCCAACCTCAGGCAATTGTGGTGTTGGGCGCAGGT
>JBJEKV010000180.1:0-2491 GCA_051878815.1 Anaerotardibacter sp.
GTGTCCAGTAATGGCAAACGCTCAGACTTTGTTTGGCACTGGTCAGCTTCCTAAGTTTGAGGAAGACTTGTTCCACTCTGATGACAACTTGTATCTCATTCCTACTGCAGAGGTTCAGCTTACTAACATTCATGCAGGCGAAGTGCTTGAGGCTTCTCAGCTTCCTTTGAAGTATTGTGCATTCACTCCATGCTTCCGCGAAGAGGCAGGTTCTGCTGGTCGTGATACTCGTGGTTTGATTCGCGTTCATCAGTTCGACAAAGTGGAAATGGTTAAGTTTGCAAAACCAGAGGAAAGCTTCCAGGCATTAGAGGATATGGTTGCTGACGCAGAGAATATTCTTCAGTTGTTAGGTCTTCCTTATCGCGTTATCAATTTGTGCACCGGCGATATGGGCTTCTCTGCAACCAAGACCTATGACCTTGAGGTATGGCTTCCTTCTTACAATGCATACAAGGAAATCTCTTCCTGCTCTAACTGCGGTGATTTCCAGGCTCGTCGTGCAAACATTAAGTATCGTGATCCTGAGAACTTCAAGGGCACTCGTTATGCTCACACTCTCAACGGATCTGGCTTGGCAGTTGGTCGTACCATGGCTGCAATTATGGAAAACTATCAGCAGGCTGACGGCTCCATCAAGATTCCTGATGTGCTTGTTCCTTACATGGGTGGCATCACTGAGATTAAGCCTGAAGAGCTCTAAGGATTGCTTACTCATTCACTATGCCAACTAAGCGAAAATCAGTAAAAAAACAAACGACTCAAAGAAACACCACTGGAAGCAGTGGTGTTTCTCAAAAACGCGTCTTAAAGCACACTAAGACGGCGCAGACTGAGAAGAGAACGCCCAGTCATCGGACTGCCAAAAAACCAATCTTCCCAAAACCGGTGTGGTATTTCATTGGCGTATTGGTTGCTGTACTCATTGTAGGGCTTATCTATTTAGGCTGGAATCAGTGGTATCGCTATGATGACGCGGCAGATTTCCAGGGAGAATGGGTTTCTCAAGAAACGGGCTATCCTGTTGTCATTACTGATTCGCAAATCGTTTTCAATTCATCAACCGCGTATGACTACACCTTAGATACGTTCAGTAAGACCGTAACCTTTACGTTCAAGGATTATTCTGGCTCAGGTTCGTATGCCTTTTCAGAAGAGCGAGATACCCTTGTCATTGTTGAGCGGGGAGAACAGTCGGGAACACAAGTAACCACGCTGGTAAAAGCAAGTGCCTTGTATGATTCAGCGTCTGAAGGTGAAGCTTCTTCTGCTAAGGGCGGTTCTGCGGGTGCTGAGGGTGCTGCTGGCGCGGACGGTTCTGGTGTAGAAGGCTATGCAGCTGCAGGAGCAGCTGGCGAAGGTGCTTCCACCAATGGATAGGCAGCTTCTGTTGGTGAATCTTTTTATGGCGAAGGTGACTGATTGTCCAAAGCTTAAGCGGCAAGAACGTAGCCGTCAAAAGGTGACGATATGGAGTTCGTAAAAGTAGCGCACATACGCGTTTTGCAAGGAAAAATGGAACTTACCCTTTCGCTTGATAAAACCGCGCCTCGTTCTACGAGCCAGTCTCTCATAAACAGAGTGCTCAAAGATTTTCCCTATTTAGCAGACCATACCTGTAAAAACGAAGCAGGACCAACGTTTGGTTGTGTAATGAATGGCACGTCTTTGCCGCATCTTTTTGAACACATGGTTATCGACCTTCAGGCTCAGGAGCTTTTGAAAAGAGGCTATGACCAGCCCGATGTAATCCTGGTGGGCATAACTCAATGGACAGCGCGGGAAAATGAAGCGCGCGTGTCTTTTTCGTTTGTAAATGATGTAATTGCGCTTGAGGCAGTGAAAAAGGCTCAAGAATTGCTTAATTTGTATCTGGCTCAAGAATTAATAACCCAAGAATAAAAGGAGTCATCCATGAAAATTGCTCTGATTGTTGCTTCCGAAATCACTTCTTCGTTTGACCAGATTAAGGCTCATCTGGAAGAAGTAGGTAACGAGGTTTCGGTTATTGCGTATGACCAGAATACTTCGCAGACCCTTCGCAAGCAAACACCTCACGTTTGCTACTTGGATGCTTCTTTGGGTGATGAAATTATCCGTTTGGGAGAGCTTCTTGAGTGTCTGGGCATTGAGTATGTGGGCTCCGATTCGTATGTTCGTGCAGCAACAGCAGATCCACGAGCCGTTGCTCATAATTTAGCAGTTTTTGCTGACCTCACCGGAGAGTACGTAACCGCTGCCATTCCTCAGGGCATGTATGTGAGCTCCTCAGTTAGCGCTGCGGTTGAGGAGGCTGAACTGGCTTCGCTTGTGAAATCACACATCCCGGGTGGCTATCCTGTTTGGGTGCAAAACGCAATGTCCTCAACCTTGGGTGTTGTTAACTCTGAGGACGAGATGACCGAGGTTCTCAAAGCAGCTTCTGAGACAAAGACCTCTCTTTTCGTCTCTCCTTTTAGCGAAGGAGTAGCACTCACCGTTCCTGTGCTTG
>JBJEKV010000181.1:0-2473 GCA_051878815.1 Anaerotardibacter sp.
AAAACAAAGAAGCTTTGCCAAAGGTAGAAGAGCTGACATTTCGCCAAGCAATGACAGAGCTTAACGCTATTGTTGCTGAACTTGAAAGCAATACACTTGAATTGGAAGAGAGCTTAGTAAAATATGAGCGAGGCGTAAAGTTGTTAGCTCATTTGCGTTCAAGTATTACTGATGCTGAACAAAAGATTGAGGTTTTGATGGGACAGCTTGATTCGTCAGTATCGGACGAGGATAGAGACACCACGCTTCAAAAGGCTTAAGAGAGCAAATAGTATGCCGAAGAGGGTATGCGATAGGCAGGGCTAAAAGAACAAGTAGTATGCCGAAGAGGACATAGTTAAACATGCTATAAGAGAGCAAGGCATGAGCTGTTCAAAAGAGAAAGGGGAACTCATGGAAGATTGTATTTTTTGCAAGATTATCGCAGGTGAAATTCCTTCGACAAAAGTATATGAAAACGAATTTGTGTACGCATTTGACGATATTAACCCAGAAGCTCCCGTACATACTCTTATCGTTCCAAAGAAACATGCAGCGTCTTTGGTAGATCCTTCAGTTGAGCAAGAGATTCTTGGTCATTTATTGGCAGCAGTGCCAGTAGTTGCTGAGTTGAAGGGTGTTGCAGATTCAGGTTTCCGTACAGTAATTAACACGGGCAAGGATGCAAACCAGATTGTTCAGCATCTTCATCTTCACGTAATTGGCGGAGAGTTCTTGGGCGAAGGCATTCGCTAGACTGACCAGTGGTGAATTCTTGGGCGAAGGAATTCGCTTGGCTGACACAGACATAACGGAGCAGTAGGGCGGATATACAACTATCCGCCTTGTTTGTTTAATGGGTAGAGAGCAGGCCGTTTGAAACAGGCTATTTTTTTTCTGTATTTCGGCAAAAAGCCACGTAAAACACGAGAACGGGTTAGCGGTAGTTTTTCGACGATAGGTGGAAACGCATATTCCTTTTACCGAGAATACGGGGACTGCCTTCGGTGAAATCTCAGTTAAATCCGCAACCTCTAGTACCATTAAAACCGTCGTTTTTCTCTGGAAGGAGCGCTTTGAATATCCTGGTTATCAATTCGGGTTCATCGTCTCTTAAATATCAATTAGTTGACATTGATACGGGTAAGGTTCTTGGAAAAGGCCTTTGCGAGCGCGTTGGATCTGAAGAGTCCTTTCACAAGCATGGTATCGATGACAATGAGGTAGTACATGAGACTCCTCTCAAAGATCACGTTGCCGCTATTGAGCTTGTATTGACCTCTTTAACCGAAGGTGACAAAGCACCACTAAACTCTCTCGATGAGATTAATGCGGTTGGCCATCGTGTTGTTCATGGTGGCGAATACTTCGACAAATCGGTCATTATCAACGAAGAGGTAATCCAGAAGATTGAGGACTTGTGCGAACTTGCTCCTCTTCACAATCCTGCAGCAGTTGCTGGTATTCGTGCTTGTCAGCAGTTGATGCCAAACGTACCAATGGTTGCAGTATTTGACACCGCTTATTTCCAGAGCTTGCCTCCTCGTGCGTTTATGTATCCAATTCCTTACGAGTACTACGAGAAATACGGCATCCGTAAGTATGGCTTCCACGGTACTTCTCACCGTTACCTTGCAGAGCGTGCTGCTGATATTCTTGACGAAAACTTGTATGACCTTCGCCTGATTACGTGTCACTTGGGAAATGGATGCTCTATTTCTGCTATCGACCACGGTGTGCCAATTGACACTTCCATGGGCTTTACTCCTCTTGATGGTTTGATGATGGGAACTCGTTCTGGTGCTATTGACCCAGCAATCGTTCCTTTCATTATGGAAAAAGAGGGTATGACCACAACAGAAGTAAACAACATGCTTAACAAGCAGTCTGGTTTGTTGGGTATTTCCGGTGTTTCTAATGACTTGCGTTCTGTTCGCGATGCTGCAAATGCAGGCGATGAGCGTGCTATTTTGGCATATGAGATGTATTCCTCAATTGTAAAGAAGTACATCGGTCAGTATTTGTTGTTGATGACGGGCGCTGATGCAATTATTTTGTCTGCTGGTGTTGGCGAAAACTGCCAGAAGATGCGTCGCATGATCTTCTCTGGTATGCAGCCTATGGGCATCATTCTTGACCAGCAGAAGAACAAGCAGCGTGGCTTCGAGCGTATCATTTCTCATGACAAGTCAAAGGTGCCTATCATTGTTATTCCTACCGATGAGGAATATATGATTGCGCGTGATACCTACGATATTGTTCACGCTAATTCCCAGATTGTTCCTGTGTCTATTAAGGCATAACTATCTTTCGAAAATACGCGTTTTAGGGATATAAAACGCAAACAGCGCTTGAGAGCGAATCACATAAAAGAGCAACCCTTAGAAGCTTTCATTACTGAGTAGTCTTCTAAGGGTTTTTTGTTTCGGGCTTGATTTGGGCTTATAGGACAAAAAGTGTGTCCGAATTTGGGTGTTGATGCAGGTCAACACCC
>JBJEKV010000182.1:0-2452 GCA_051878815.1 Anaerotardibacter sp.
AAACTTATCCTACGTCTTACCCATCCAAAATTCTTTATGCCGGTTCATGGTGAAGCAACTCACCTCCGTGCTCATGCACGCTTAGCTGAAGCAACGGGTGTTGATCCAGAGAATATCTTCATCTGCGATAATGGCGAAACGCTCGAATTGACCCGCAATGGCGTTACCCGCGGCGAGTCGGTTCAAAGCGGTGTTGTACTTGTTGACGGCTTGAGTGTTGGAGACACTTCGAAAGAAGTTTTGCGTGACCGTACTATCTTAAGTGGTCAGGGCATTGCTATTGTCTCCTTCGCACTTTCAAAGAAGGGTCGTCTTATGAGTGACATTCTTCTAGAAGTTCGCGGTATGCCAGGGGGAGACGACCAAGATTTGCTCACCGTTGCAACCGGTTCAATCTCAAGTGCATTAAGACGAGCTCTTGAGCGCACCTCAGATGAGAAAGAGATTAAGAAAAGCGTACGAAGTGCTCTTCTTTCAATTCTGTGGGAGAGAACCAACCAAAGACCAATGGTTGTAGTAAATATTTTGCATATCTAAGTTGAACTCTTTGACCGTTATAATTAACCAATCCTTATACCTACAAACAAACACACTACAAGGAAACACGTTAAATGGCTTCAAAAGGAACACCTAAAAAAACTACTAAGAAGGTTGCAAGTAAAAGCACCAACAAAAGCGGTGCTAAGCCTACTTATGCGGGAAAGAAGCAACCTCAAGCAGCACAGCCACTACTAGATAACCGCACTAAGCGAGATATTGGTGCGGTTGTTATGGCTGTTTTAGCAATCGCTCTCTTTGTAACGGCGTTCATGGATTCTTCTGGGTTTATCACTGGAGCTCTCAATGTTGGCCTTAAACATGCCCTTGGTTTAGGTATTTATATCTTGCCGGTAATCCTGCTGGTGTTATCGGCACTATTCCTTATTCGCTTTGAAAAAGAGCGTGTTCCTGCCCGTAGTGCTATTGGTTTTGCCCTCATCTTTACCTCGGTTTTAACGCTTCTGGCATTGACCTCTATTGGTGCCGAGGAAAACCCTAATATTCTTTTCGCTGAACAAATGGTTATCTCTAAAGGTGGCCTAATTGGTGCGGCATTCGGATGGGTATTCTTAAACCTTTTCGGCATGGTTGTTTCCGTAATTATTTGTATTGGCGTCATTATCATTGGCATTGTTATTATTGGATTCTCCATTTCAGCACTCATTGAAAAGATGCAGCAAGCACGTGCTGAAAAAGATTCGGAGAGCATGGACTTTTCGTCCTATGCGCCATTTGCCCGCATTAAACGAGGTGGTTCTGGTGCTGAAGACAGATTGGCTCAAAATAAAGCAGGATGGGGAGCCACTCAGGCTTTGGCTGAAAACAACTTCCAACCTATTGATCCTTCTATCGCCAATGCTAAAACGTCCTTGTTGAAAAACGGAGCAGACGCAAATGATGCACAGGTAACTCGCACCTTGCCTAAAAAGAGGGTAGCTCCTGAGAAAACAATTGTCTTACCTTCACTTGAGGAAGAAAACATTACGGGCGAAGAAGCAGCTCTTACCCGTACGCTTCCTACCAAAGAAGGAGCTGCTCAACCTAAAAAGGCACCTAAACGTGCAAAGAAACAAAAACCTCAAAACGCCGCACCTACTCCTCAAGAGGGATTCGTGCTTCCTTCCATGGACCTCTTGTCTACCTCTTCTTTGAGGTCTCAGTCAAAAGAAAGTGACGATGTTCTTGCTTCTACCGGCATGCTTTTACAGCAAACCTTAGCTGACTTTGGCGTATTTGCCGAAGTGGTTGGATGGGTTGCGGGTCCTACCGTTACGTTGTTTAAGGTAGATTTGCCATCAGGTGTTCGCGTAAGCAAGATTGCAAATTTATCTGATGATATTGCACTTGCCCTTGCATCTCCGGGTGTTCGTATTTTCGCCCCAATTCCTGGTACCAACTATGTAGGTATTGAGGTTCCCAACAAAACAAGGCAAACCGTATTATTGGGTGATGTATTAAAGACAGCTCCAGAAGGTCCACTTCAGGTTGCTATTGGTAAGGACGTTGAAGGTAACTGCATTACTGATGACCTCTCAAAGATGCCTCACTTACTTATTGGCGGTACCACTGGCTCTGGTAAGTCCGTTGAAATCAACTCGATGATTATGTCCATCTTGATGCGTTCTACTCCTGCAGAGGTTCGCATGATCATGATTGACCCTAAACGTGTTGAGTTCACCCCTTATAACGGCATTCCTCATTTGTATGTTCCTGTTGTTACGGAATGTAAAGAGGCTGCAAGTGCGCTTTCTTGGGCAGTTGCTGAGATGGAGCGTCGCCTCAAAGAGTTTGCGCAGGTAGGTGCGCGCAACATTGGACAATATAATGCAAAAGCACAAGCATCCAAAAATGCCCATGAGCAGGATCCTGAAGTTGATTTAATTGAGCAAATTCCTTACATCGTTATCATTAT
>JBJEKV010000183.1:0-2451 GCA_051878815.1 Anaerotardibacter sp.
CCCATACCAATCCCGCTCTATGTTGCCATTCGCCAAACGCAATCAAATGCTGCAACGTTTCGCCAATCAGACCCACCACTGAAAGCGCCACGAAAATCCACAGCAGCTTAAAGAAATTACGCGACAAAAGCTCACGGTTAGGATCGAGCTCGAAAAACTTAGCCAAAACTACTTACCCCCTGGTCAAGAGCAGGTGCGGCCTCTATAAGCGCCTTCGCAAGATTGCTTACGCGTTTTTCGCTCTCAAGGCAGTCAGGCTGTCCTGTCATGATGGACATAAGGTACGTTTTGTTGCCCACTTCAATAAGACCCGCATCGCTCATACTATTTACTCTTCCGGAAATCCAGCCTGCTTTGTTCAAGACCAAAGCATCTACCGAGGATTGTTCCACCCCATCTCTCAAAGGAGAAAAGACGGTGGTTGCATAAAGCTCGGTAAGCCACGATGCCGTAGAGTTATCAAATCTCTCAACTAAATAGTGATACGTATCTAACCATAAAATTGCCGAAGTGCGGGCTGAATACGTTGGGAAGCTTCCTCCCTTCATGAGAGAAGCAGAGTCTAAGCCGAGCGAATCAAGGTAATCCGTAAAGCCATACTGATTGAATCGATAGCGAAGGGATCGGTATGATTCGTTGTCTGAATAGAGAATTACGCTCTCGATTGAGTTTTTTACCGAAGCCTGAGTAGTTTTTCCCGTGTCAATAAGTTCCTCGCACACAAAATGGCAGAACGGTCCCTTAAAGGAACTTGCGCCATATACTTTTTGGTCAATGTTGTAATAGATGGCATTGCCCGTATCCAGGTCAATCAGCATATAGCCAAAGTCGTAACCAGTATCAAGCAGATCCTGCGTTGCCTGATTAAGCGCAGTGGTTTGCTCCTCGGTTAGAGCCACCTCAGGTGCTAAGGTGCTGCTCATGAGAGGCTTATTAGCCTGGTACTGTTTTTGGTTGAGATAGTCTTGAAGCTCAGCATCTCCTTCCGTTTTCTTCTGCTGAAGCTCTAAGTAATCAAAAAAGTCGTAGAAAAGCTGCTCGAATTCTTCTTCGGTAAGCGTAGTGGTTTCTTGGGAGGTTTCCGGTAAAACATTTCCTACCTGGAAGTAGGTGTTAGAGCTCTCCCCTTCGCCACTTTCGCGCTCAGCACCATCTTCGCGCTCGGTGCTGTCCTGGCTCTGCGAACCAATAAAGTCCTCTTCGCCGTCCCGGCCCTGTGAGCGAGCAGAACTCTCCCCTTCGCCTAAAGCAAAGGTGACCAAATCCTCTGCGCTGATATTCGATTCAAGGTGAAGCTCGTTTATTCCCTTGCTCAGCAATTCTTCGCTCGAAGGAGCAGTATTAGCCGTTTCTTCATCGCGAACAAATACGCGGGATTCTCCCTGCTCATCCTCTTGATATTCCTGTTGGATTTCTGCCTGAATTTCTTGCTGAATTCTTGCCCACGCATCGTGCTGGGCCTCATCTTCGTCAGCAAAACAAAGAGGAACCTGAACGCCAAAAACAAGGGCACCCGTCAACACAACAGACAAGAAAGCTTTTCCCCTTGTCTTGCGGTTGCGAACAAACTCTATGCAGGCAGATTGATTAATAAGGCGCTCCTCTTCCGAATGCAGTTAGATTATTATCTCTTAGGCCCTGCAATAAGGTCGGAAAGCTTCACGCTATCAACATACTCATCAATAGCGCGTTCCAAACCCGCCCAAAAGGCAATAGTCTCGCACTCGTGCCTGCGAAGACAAACGTGCTGTGTTCCTTCTTCCAAACAAGCCACCGGAGCCGTGCTTCCTTCTGCGGCACGAAGGATATCGCCCGCAGTAATTTCGTCAAAAGGACGCACAATAACGTATCCGCCATGAGCACCGCGCACGCTTTTTAAGAGTCCTGCCGAAACAAGAGAGCTAACCAATTGTTCAAGATACTTAACCGAGATGCCCTGTCTTTGAGACACTTCGCGCAATGGGGTTTTGGCATCTTTTCCCTGACGAGCCAAATCAATCATAAGACGAAGAGCATAGCGCCCCTTTGTTGAAATCATCATTTTCCTTGAACTCTTTTCTTAATAAGTCAAAACGCTTGCCCTCAACTATTGATATAGTAGATAGAGCACAATTTGGTGCATGCGTTAAATCATAGCATCAGGCTAGGCTTTAGCAAACATCACCATTATTTCCACGATACAAAAACAGAAGGGGTTTTCATGGAAGCATATAAGCAAGAATTTATTGAGTTCATGGTTGAAAGCCAAGTTCTTAAATTTGGTGAATTCACTCTTAAAAGCGGCCGAAAATCTCCCTTCTTTATGAATGCGGGTGCCTACGTTACTGGTGATCAGCTTCATCGCTTGGGCATCTATTACGCAAAAGCTATCCATGACAATTTCGGCTTGGATTTTGACGTAATCTTTGGCCCTGCTTACAAAGGTATTCCTTTGAGCGTCATTACCACCAT
>JBJEKV010000184.1:0-10654 GCA_051878815.1 Anaerotardibacter sp.
CAATTCTTTGAACCACATTTTTGCGTGTTCTTTTTCGTTTTCAGCAGTCTTAAGAAACAAAGCAGAGATCTGCTCGTAGCCTTCTTTCTTTGCAATAGAAGCAAAGTAGGTGTACTTATTGCGAGCCTGGCTTTCTCCAGCGAATGCGGTTTCGAGATTTTTTTCGGTTTGAGTTCCAGCGTACTTGGACATGATAACCCCCTCCAATTTGGTTAACTTAACAGGATTCGGACCTGTTTTACCCATTTATTGTAGCACCGAGAAGAAAGATTGCTTTCCTTTATATTTGTTTGCTTCATAATAATTGAGTTAAATTCTGGTTATGAAAAAGGAACAAAAGACGTGAGCGAGTCCTCTTCGAATAAAAAATACAGTTACTTTTTAATGCTTGGACATCTTGCAACCGATCTGAATCAGGGTGCTCTTGCGGCCATTTTCCCCTTCCTTATTTTGTGTGGAGGGTATAGTTATTTTCAGGTTGCTGTTCTTTTGTTTGCCGCAAACATTGTCTCGGGAATTATCCAGCCTTTGTTTGGCTACCTTAACGACAAGAAGCCTCGTCCGTGGTTGATGGCTCTTGGCGTTCTTCTTGCGGGATTTGGTATGGCAGGCGTGGGCTTTTTCGATAGCTACTATCTTATTGTTGCCTCCGCTATGGTCAGCGGCGTTGGTATTGCGTTGTTCCATCCAGAGGGTGGACGTCTGGCGAATTTGGTTGCCGATACCAGCAAAGCACGCGGCATGAGTATTTTTGCGGTTGGTGGTAATGCGGGATTCGCAATCGGTCCAATTCTTATTGCAATCTTTGTCTCGCTTTTCGGCCTTCATGGCGCACTGATTTTCATTCTCCCCAGCGTGCTCTGGGCTGCGGTAATGCTGCCAATGAACAAGACATTTCTTTCGCTAGGAAGTGCGGGTAAAGCGAAAATCCCTCAAGATGCAAAAGAGCACTGGGGTGCGTTCAGTATTGCGATGTTTGTGATGTCGTGCCGCTCTATTATTACGTACGCCGCTTCTGCCTATATTCCACTCTTTATGGTGGCAATGCTTTTTACGAGCGAAGCGGTAGCTTCTACCTCTATTACCGTTTTGTCCGTGCTTGGTGCGGTGGCTACCTTCTTTTCGGGCAGGATAAACGACAAGATTGGCGTCGAAAAGCTCATGATTGGCTCGTTCGCATTGCTGACCGTGCTCTTTATTGCGTTCTCATTCAATTCGTCATTGCTTATTGCGGTAATTATTGTTGCGCTCATTGGCGTGTTCAATAACGCGCCGTATCCATCGGTTGTGGCTACAGCTCAGGGGTTTGTACCTAACCATCTTGGTATGGCGTCAGGATTGATTTATGGCGTTGTAGTGTGCGTGGGCGGTATTGTGTCTCCAATGCTTGGAACCGTAGGAGATAGCGTCGGTTTGGTGCCTCTTATGATGTGCGTTGCGGGATTTGCTCTGTTGGCACTGGTGTCTTCAATTGTGTTAAGCATTGCACTGAAGTACGTGAGAAAACAAGATGCGTGCCCAGGAGAAGTTTCCTAGACACGCATCAAGGGTTGATTTGGAGTTTCTTTAGGGCTTCCTGTTCGGGCTCTTTTCAGAGAACGACTCTGTAGAAATCCGCATTAATAGCAGCTTCATTGTGGGGAAAGCATGCCCGAGCATTCTTTTTGTGAAGAGCTCCTATCAAATCTACTGGCGATAATAGGTGAGGAAGTCCGAGAACTTATTCATTGCATCACTCAACACTTCAATTCGTGGTAAGTACACAATGCGGAAGTGGTCTGGCTGCTTCCAGTTGAAGCCGCCGCCATGAACAATGAGAATCTTTTTCTCGCGCAAGAGATCGAGTGCGAACTTTTCGTCATCAACAATATTGAACTTCTTAGTATCAATCTTAGGGAAAATATAGAATGCAGCCTTTGGCTTAACTACGCTAATGCCTGGGATGTCCTTCAGGGCATTGTAGATGAACTCGCGCTGTTCATAGATGCGACCGCCAGGAACAATGTAGTCTTTAACGCTTTGATGGCCGCCAAGTGCGGTCTGAACAATTGACTGAGCAGGAACGTTAGAGCAAAGGCGCATGTTTGAAAGCATGTTGATACCCTCAATATAGTCGCGCGCAATTGCTTTATTACCGCTCAAAATCATCCAACCAATTCGATAGCCTGCAATCATGTGAGACTTTGAAAGACCACTGAAGGTAACGCAGAACAAATCAGGGCAAAGAGATGCAATGGAAATGTGCTCTTCGCCATCCATAACCAAACGATCATAAATTTCGTCAGAGAAAATCATGAGTTGATGCTCACGTGCAATAGCAACAATCTCCTCAAGTACCTCTTTTGGATAAAGAGCACCTGTTGGATTGTTCGGGTTGATGATAACAATTGCCTTGGTGTGGCTAGTGATTTTCTTACGAATGTCATCCATGTCTGGATACCACTCAGCTTCTTCGTCGCACACATAGTGAACAGGATTGCCACCAGACAAGTTCACGCATGCAGTCCAAAGAGGGTAGTCTGGCGAAGGAACGAGCACTTCGTCACCATTATCAAGCAATGCCTGCATGCTCAAATTGATGAGTTCGCTTACGCCGTTGCCCGTATAAATGCTATCCATGGATACATTTGGAATATGCTTGAGCTGGGCATACTGCATGATTGCTTTACGTGCAGAGAAGAGGCCCTTTGAGTCGGAATAGCCTTCGCATTCGGTGAGCTGACGAGCCATGTCGTGGACAACTTCATCAGGAGTTCTGAAGCCAAACGGTGCGGGATTGCCAATGTTGAGCTTCAGGATGTTCATTCCGCGTTCTTCCATGCGGGAAGCTTCGTCTACAACAGGACCGCGAACATCGTAGAGAACGTTATCAAGTTTTGATGATTTATTAAAATGGCGCATTGGATTGTCTTTCTTAATTGAGTCTTGGGAAGACTGTTGGTACAAAGTGGTGTCTCTATGGCTTGCTACGTTCACGGCGGCAGCTGCCGAAGGAGCGTTCGCGTCGTCTCTGTTGGAAGAGGCGTTTGCGGTGGCGCTGGCGGCAGAGTTGGCCAAAGCGCTTTCAGCGGTGCTTGCGGCGGCGCCCTTATCAATTGAACTGTTAGCCGCGTTGGCAGTAATGGTGCTAGCTGGAGCGCCTGCAGGTGCGCCTAAATCAGTGCCTAACAACCACTCTGGTTCAACGCAGAGGATTTCTGCAAGAAGGTTCAATACTGAAGTGCGGGGAATGGTCTTTCCAGAAACATACTGGCTGACCTGGCTCTTTCCAAGTTTTGTTCCCATGTTAGAAGCAAGCCTAATCAGATCTGCTTGGCGAATATTCGCTGCAGCCATTGCTTGCTTGAGTCTTTGTGAAAACGTTTCTTGTTCCATGGTTCTCTTGGTTCAATTTTGTAATAAAAAATAAGGAAGGGATTTCTTTATGTTGGAGGTGTTTTACCGGCAGTAAAACAGAAATCCCTTCAAAATTGAACTAATTCTAGCACTATTATTTCAAGCACGGGGCAAAAAGTTCAATTTATGAAGGGAAAAGTTCAATTTCTCTCGTCAGATTCTCTATTCAGGTCCGTTTGGTTCGGTTAGTGTGTAACTTTACAAAACTGCTGTTCCGCCAAAACTGAAGAATCGAAGCCTTATCAAAGTGCGGCCTTGCTTAATCAAAGAAGGACGTGATATGGACGGTAACGAAATTAGATTCGCTATGAATTTGATCGAGGGTTTTAACGGTGTCATCTACCAGCGCAATTGCTTTGTCGGGAAATCTTTGGGAAAGCTCTTCAAGAAAGGATACTTTCTTGGTTTTATCCTCAACAAAGGCAATGTGGGATGCTTCAATTGGATAATGGCGGAGAACGAATGCTTGTTTAGCTTCCTTCTCATACTCATCAGCAACCGAGCATACAAACACGTGCTCTGCAGGCATTTCTTTAATGAACTCCTGAAGTGCAGGAAGCGGACCAACTTCGCAATACGGATTGTTATCAGCAGAAATGAAGGCTTCTTCCCAGATATCGGCACTGTGGCAGAAATGAGAAAACTCATACGATGCTAAAACTCCGTCAATATCAAACACCACTACTTGGTCTTTAAGGTAATCGCGAAATGCTTTTGTCATGAATGCTCCTCTAAGTGAGTTTTTACGTTTTGGGTAAGCCCTTCAGGAGCTTCCCGCTTCAAATACGTGTGTTGTTCCTTTTGCTGAATTCAGTCTTCTGGCTCGTAGTTGCTTGATTTTCAGTTCAATTAGTTTAATTAGTAAATCAGCTGGTTATTCCTAGTTTCTCTGGATGTCTGCGAAGCCAGATATAAATGCCGATACAAATAAACACTGAAAGGGACGAGCCTACAGGAACCGCAAAGCCCATAGGCCATAGGGTATCAAGAAACATTACCGAGGCAAAGTAGGAAAGAGGCACGCGAGCGCACACGATAGAGATACTGTTATGGATAAAGGAAACGATAGACCAGCCATAAGCAGTGAAATACCCACTAAAGATAAAGTGAATGCCAGCAATTCCCGTATCCCATACATAGCCCTGTAAGTACTGGGTTCCGAGCGTAATTACGTGAGGATCAGGACTAAAGAGCGCGATGATGTTTGCCGCGCAGAACTGAACAATAATCGCAATGCCGAAACCGTAGACAATTACCATTGCCATGCAGTATGCGAAGGTCTTGTTTACGCGGGCATGGTTTCCTGCTCCAACGTTTTGTGCTCCAACAGCCGACATGGTTGAAAGAAGGCTCGAAGGAACAAGGAAGAGCAGGCAAATGATTTTCTCAACAATGCCAACTGCTGCTGCGTCGTCAAGGCCACGCATGTTCGCAAACACGGTTATGCAGAGGAACGCAACCTGAATAAAGCCATCTTGGAGCGAAAGAGGGGTGCCAACCTTCAAGATGTTTTTCATGAGCTGCTTTTGAGGGCGAAAATCGCTTCGTTTGAGCGAAGGGAGGAGAGATTTCTTCGCAATGACAATAAGTGCAATGCAAACACTTAATGCCTGAGAAATAACCGTTGCAATAGCAGCACCGGCAGCTCCCCAGTTGAAAGCACCCACAAAAAGTACGTCAAGGCCGATATTGATAAGGCAGGCAATCGCTACAAAATAGAGGGGCGTTTTGGTGTCGCCCAGGCCTCTAAAAATTGCGGCAATTACGTTGTAAGCCGTAATAAAAGGGATGCCCGCAAAGCAAACCAGCAGGTAATAATAGGTTCCCTCGACTGCCTCAAAAGGAACTTGCATCAAAGAGATGATAGGGTTTGTCAAAAACAGCAGGATTACGGTAAGTGCCAACGAAAAGAGGAGAAAGAGCGTTGCGGTATTTCCAATGTAGGTAGACCTGTTTTTAGGATCATTGCTTCCTACGGTTTGCGCAATCATGACCGTTGAACCCATTGCGAGTCCTACAATTACTACGGTAAGCATATGCATTACCTGACTGCCCGTAGCTACGGCTGTAATCGAGGCAGTGGTACTAAAAAGTCCCACAATGAAAAGGTCTACCGTTCCGTAGAACGTTTGGAGAAAGTAAGCAAGAAGATAGGGGAGCGAAAAGGCAGAAATTGCCTTCAAAACACTACCTTTTGTTAGGTCTTTCGCCACAATCTTCCTTTTTGAACTCTTATAAACCTGCAAGTAAAGAGAACCCCGCAGTGCGGGGTTCAAAACTGTTAGCTACTATATCATGTTCTTTTGTAAGGGCAGGCAGTTTCGCATAATTACGTATTGTTGAAACCGCGAAGGGATAATCCCTTCTTACAATGCGGTGATGATTGCCTCTACCGAGCCCTTTGCGTCGCCAAGAAGCATGTCGGTGTTTTCGTTAAAGAACAAAGGATTCTGTACGCCTGCATAACCAGTACCCATGGAACGCTTTGAAACGATAACCTTCTGCGCCTCCCAAACGTGGAGTACTGGCATACCTGCGATAGGAGAGTTAGGCTCCGTGGTAGCTGCAGGGTTTACGGTGTCGTTTGCGCCGATAACCAAAACAACATCTACGTTATCCCAGTCTTCGTTAATTTCATCCATTTCATACACATTGTCATAAGGAACTTTTGCCTCAGCCAAAAGTACGTTCATGTGACCTGGCATACGACCAGCAACCGGATGAATACCAAACTTCACGTCAACGCCAAGCGCAATAAGCTTGCGGGTAAGTTCAGCAACAGGATACTGTGCCTGGGAAACTGCCATACCGTAACCAGGAGTGATAACAACCTGTTTTGCATTGCGAAGGAGTTCAGCAACTTCCTCAGGGGAAGTCTCGGTATGAGGAGCGTAGGTTTTTCCGCTATCTCCAGTGCTTGCAGTAGTGTCCTGGCCAAATCCGCCCAAGATAACAGAGATGAAGGAACGATTCATACCCTGACACATGATGTAGGAAAGGTATGCACCAGAGGAACCAACGAGAGCACCCGTGATAATGAGGAGGTCATTGCCAAGGGTGAAGCCTGCCATTGCTGCTGCCCAGCCAGAGTAAGAGTTAAGCATGGAAACAACAACCGGCATGTCGCCACCACCAATTGCCAAAACAAGGTGAGCACCAAGAATCAAGGAAAGGATGGTGAGGATGATCAATGGGAGGAGGCCTTCAGCAACACCGCGGGTAGTGATGAGCCAGCCAATAAGTACAACCGAAGCAATGATGATCGCCAAGTTGATAAGGTTACGACCGGGAAGCATCAATGGCTTGCCATCCATTTTTCCGGACAACTTCAAGAATGCCACAATGGATCCGGTGAAGGTAACCGCACCAATGAAGATTGCCAAGCCAACTTCGCCTAAATGATATGCGTTAGAAGGGGTGTCTGCACCAGGAACGGTGAGGAAGGAGTTGAATCCAACCAATACTGCTGCGCAACCAACGAAAGAGTGGAGCATAGCAACCAACTCAGGCATCTGAGTCATTTCTACCGTTTTTGCACGCCAAACACCAATAGCAGCACCAATAAGGAGTGCAACTACCATCAAAACAATGCAGAGAATAGCGGCAGTATCGTCAGCTGCTACGGTATTGAGAATGGTTGCAACAAGGGCAATTGCCATACCGCAGATACCCATGTAGTTACCCCGCTGTGCAGTTTTCTGTTTAGAGAGACCTGCAAGAGCAAGAATAAAGAGCAAGGCTGCAAGGATATAGGCAAGGATTTGGAAGCGAGTTAGAGATTCGAGGACTTCAAGAGGAGTATTGAATCCCATTTCAAGTAATGCATTCATTAGTCTTCAGAGCTCCTTTGGAACATCTTCAACATTCGATGGGTTACCAAGAAGCCGCCGAAAATATTAATTGAAGCGATGGTCATAGCAATAAAGGAAAGAGCAGCAATAATAGGATCAGGGGAACCAATTTGCAGAATAGCTCCCACAATGATGATGCCTGAAATTGCGTTAGTTACTGACATAAGAGGAGTGTGGAGGGTGTGGGTTACGTTAGTGATAACGTAGAAGCCAACTACGCAAGCCAATTCGAATACAACGAAGTGACCCGACATTTCCTCAGGTGCGCCTACGATAAGAGCAATACCAAGAACTGCTAAGAGAACTTTCCACCAATGTTTAGCGAAGGCGGACTTCTCTTTAGGTTCTTCTTCTACTTGAGGAGCTGCTTCTTCAGTTTTCTGAGGTGCAGCGGATACCTGTACGGGAGGTGGAGGCCACATGCCTTCGCCTTGAAGAGTAACTGTTACGCCACGTACGATTTCGTCTTCTTCATCAAGAACGAGCACACCGTCTTTGTTTGGAGTGGTGAGCTTGAAGAAGTTAACCATGTTCTGGCCATAGAGCTGGGAAGCCTGACCAGGAAGTCTGCTTGGAAGGTCATTGTAGCCAATGATGGTAACGCCGTTTTCGGTAGTGAAAACTTCGCCTGGCTTAGTGAGAGCACAGTTGCTTCCCTGTACGGAAGCGCCCATGTCAACACTAACGGTTCCTGGCTTCATGCCCATTACTGCTTCTTCGGTAAGAAGAAGTGGGGAAGGGCGACCTGGAATCTGAGCCGTGGTAATAATGATGTCGTTGATTGCAGCTTGTTCGGCATAAACCTGATTTACCAAGTCCTGCTCGTTTTCGGACATCTCTTTTGCATAGCCGTCAGCGGATTCCTGCTTTACCGGAATCTCAACGAAGGTGCCGCCCAAAGATTCAACCTGGTCAGCAACTTCTGCGCGTACGTCTGTTGCAGAAACAATAGCGCCCATGGAGCCTGCCTGACCAATAGCTGCCAAGCCTGCAACGCCAACGCCAATAACATATACCTTTGCAGGAGGCATTTTGCCTGCTGCGGTAACCTGACCACCAAAGAGGCGGTCGAAGGCATTTGCTGCTTCAATAACCGCACGGCAGCCACCAATATTCGCCATGGAAGAGCGAACGTCAAGGGATTGTGCGCGTGAAATACGAGGAACCATATCCATTGCCAAAGCAGTGATGCCCATGTTCTTGAAGGTTTCGATATCTTCGGCATTAGCACCAGGATTCATGCGGGCAATGAGGGTTGCTCCCTTTTTGATGAGAGAAAGCTCGTCGGCGGTTGGTGTATCCAGACAGATGATAATGTCTGAACCCCAAACTTCTTGCTTTCCAACAATGGTTGCGCCTGCAGCTACGTATTGGTCGTCAAAATAGTTTGCGCAATCGCCAGCTCCGTGTTCAACGCAGACATCGTAACCAAGCTTTATTAATTTAGTTACGGTGTCAGGAGAGCCAGCAACAAGCGTTTGTCCCGCAAACGGTTCTTTTGGAATACCAATCAGCATGGTATAACTCGCCCTTCTTTCTATAGAGTTCTACGTTTTGGTGGTTAATGACTGGAAAAATGTGATTAACCACTTTAGCACAATGGAGTTGTTTAACTCTTTCTGTTGGGTTGCTGCAAGTTAGGGGGTTGTAATTTGGGGTTAGGCGTTAGCTTTGCGTCCCGATCTAAATGCGTAACCTACTCAGAGTTTTACCGCTCCTTCGCGTGTTGCTATTGTAGTGCCTCTTGTAGGGGTTCGTTATGAGAGATTGGGGTCTTTAAAGAGGTTTAATAGGGCCAAAATTGCTATAAATTAGAATTATAATTCCTGTTCAAATGAGGATAAGTCTTTTTCGGTGGTGACAGGAATGCCAGCATCAATGATGGCTTGGGCAGCAACGCCGTTTCCTGGTACCAGGGTTTTCGAAAAGGTGCCGTCGTAGATTTGCCCTACGCCGCAGCTGGGACTTTTTGCTTTGAGAATTACGGCTTCTACCTGGTGTTTTTGGAGATGAGTCAGAGCCTTTTGCGCTCCATTGCAAAATGCCTGAGTATTATCGGTCCCTTCGCTATCAACTACTTTGAGGGAAGGGAGATTGGTTTGGATTTCGTTTGCAGGATGAGGAATGGAAAGGCCTGCCATGACTTCAGGGCAAAACGGAATAAGCGTGTGATCGTTCTTGAGCGCAATTACTGCTTCATTTGGTTTTGATGCGCCATCATAGCGACAATTCTTTCCTAGCAAACAGGCACTTACTCCAATAATCATGACTACTCCTCATCCTTGATGCGTGTTTCAGTAAAGAAGCCCAGCAAAAACTGGGCTTCTGGAAGGTTTTGATGTTTAGACAAACTGCTGTTCGCGCTGTGAATTTTCGAAGGTAGCGCGACCCATGCGGACACCACCTAATACATGTACGTGGAGGTGAGGAACGGTAGTTGCAGAGTCAGGACCTGTGTTGATTACGCAACGATAGCCCGATTCGTACACGCCTTTAGCCTTAGCAACCTCAGGAACAGCCTTCATGAGGTGACCCAAAACTTCCTCAGGAACTTCGTTTTGCAAGTCATTGAAATGCTGTTTTGGAACTACCAGGGTATGAACAGGAGCTTCTGGCTCAATGTCGTCAAATGCGTAAACGTAGTCATCTTCGTAAACTTTTTTCGAAGGAATTTCACCTGCAATAATCTTACAGAATAAACAATCGCTCATAAGAGTCCTTTCTCTCGTGCTGTTCATTATACCGAGATATGACGAGAGAATTTGTTACAAGAAGGTATCGCTGGGACATTTTTAGTACAATGAGTGCGATGCTTTTTATGTTTTCGCACATCAGGGGGGGGATGAGTATGTCCGGAAAAAATAATGCAAAGCTCAAAATTCTCTATCTTCGCACCATTCTTGAAGAGGAGACTGATTCGGAGCATGGCCTTACCATGCGTCAGCTTATCGAAAAACTTGCCGAATATGGGGTAACGGCTGAGCGCAAAAGCGTTTATCGCGATTTGGAGATCCTCAAAGAATTTGGCATGGATATCCAGACATTTCAGCGTAACCCGGTTGAGTATGGTCTCAATCGAAGAGACTTTAATCTCTCGGAATTAATGCTCCTTGTTGATGCGGTGGAATCAAGCAGATTTCTTACCGTAAAGCAGAGCAAGACCCTGATTGGAAACATAAAATCCCTGGCAAGTAATGCTCAGCGCGAAAAGCTGGACAAGCAAATTCATGTTGTGGGAAGAGTAAAGTCGAAGAATAGAAGCGTCTTCTCAACTATTGACACCATCCATCAGGCAATTCAAGAAAAGAAGAAAATCAGCTTCTATTACTATAAATTTGGCCCTGATAAGGAGCGAATTCTTCAGTATGGGGGAGAGCCTTACGTTCTTACTCCTGTAAAAATTGTAT
>JBJEKV010000185.1:0-2413 GCA_051878815.1 Anaerotardibacter sp.
CCTTACTACCGCTATTGTTGGTGAAATGTCTTACGCATCATACGGAAGTCTTCACAGAGAGGCACTCTTCTCCATTGGTTTGATTTTGTTCCTCTTCATTATTTTGGCGAATGTCATTCTCAATTTCGTTGTACGTAGAAAGGAAGACTAATGGAACAAAACGTGCGTAGACGTCGTCAAATAAAAGACGCAATTTTGAAATTTCTTGTTTATTGTAGTGGCATTTGCGTTTGCGTGTTGCTGATTGCGCTTATTGGATACATCTTCTTCAGAGGTGTACCGGGTATTACTGCCGAGTTTCTTACGACCCAATCAAGCTACGTAACTGACACTATTGGTATTCTTCCTAATATTCTTAACACTATCTACATTGTTATTGTTGCCATGGCAATTGTTATTCCACTTGGCGTTTGTGCAGCAATTTATCTGAATGAATATGCAACAAATCACAAATTAGTTCGTCTTATTGGATTTGCCGTTGAGACCCTGACAGGTATCCCTTCCGTAATTTTTGGTTTGGTAGGCATGCTCTTCTTTATCCAAATCATGGGCTTGAAAGCAGGCATTTTAGCAGGTGGCTTAACGTTGGTGGTTATGGTTTTGCCAACCATTATCAGTAACACCTTAGAGAGCTTAAAGACAGTTCCTATGGCATATCGCGAGGGCTCTTTAGCGCTTGGTGCGGGAAAGTGGCACATGATTCGCACGGTTGTATTGCCAAATGCGGTTGATGGTATTGTGACAGGCTGCATTCTTGCAATTGGTCGTATTGTTGGCGAATCTGCAGCGCTTCTCTATACCGCAGGATTTGGCCTAATCTTGAACAGCTTTATGACCGCACTTCAATCTTCGAGCGCAACCTTAACTGTTGCTTTGTATGTATATGCAACCGAGCGTGGCCAAATTGACGTTGCATTTTCTGTTGCAACCATTCTTATGATTTTGGCCTTCCTGCTTAACCTTGCCGCAAACATTTCAGCCTCTAAATTGAGGCATAAGGAGTAATGATGAATAGTTTTGAAATAAAAGACCTTAACCTTTGGTATGGCGACCATCACGCGCTTCATGATGTAACGGTTGGCATCCCTGAAAAAAGCGTAACTGCTCTTATTGGTCCAAGTGGTTGTGGCAAGTCTACCTTTTTGAAGACACTTAATCGTATGCAGGATCTCATTAAGACGGTGCGTATTGAAGGCCAAGTTTTGCTCAATGGCAAAGATGTTTATGCGCCAACGTGCGATGTGACCCTTCTTCGAAAAGAAGTGGGAATGGTTTTCCAGAAAGCTAACCCTTTCCCTATGAGCATCTATGACAACATTTCTTATGGTCCAAAGATTCATGGTGTTAAGAAGAAAGACGAATTGGATGCTTTGGTAGAAGAATCCCTTAAAGGTGCTGCACTTTGGGACGAAGTGAAGGACCGTCTTGATAAAAGCGCACTCAGCTTATCGGGTGGCCAACAGCAGCGTCTTTGTATTGCGCGAGCCCTCGCAGTAAAGCCAGAAGTACTTCTTTTGGACGAATCTACCAGTGCTCTTGATCCTATCTCTACGGGTATGATTGAGGAGCTTGTTCGCGAACTTAAAGAAAAGTACACCGTTATTATGGTTACGCACAACATGCAACAGGCTGCGCGCGTGTCAGACTATACGGGCTTCTTCCTTCTTGGTGACTTAGTGGAATTTTCAACAACTAAGCAGCTTTTCGAAAACCCAAATGATTCACGAACTTGCGACTACGTCTCTGGCCGCTTTGGTTAAGCGGTAAAAATAACCCTTGTTGGAAATTCTTGTCTCAACAAGGGTTATTACGTTGATTTGTATTAAATTGTAGCCTGTTTGAAATGGTTTCGAAATGCTTAATCTCCATTATTGATAGTGAGAGATAGAGGAAGAAATGAAACCGCTTATTGGAATAACCCCCCTATATGATACGGAAAAGGAAAGCCTTTGGATGCTTCCTGCGTATTATCAGGGAATTATTAAATCGGGAGGCATCCCGGTTATTTTTTCCTTTGATAATACTGAGGAATCCCTTTTAAAACTTGCGGATACGTGCGATGGATTTCTCTTTACCGGAGGCCAGGATGTATCACCATTTTTGTATGGCGAATGGCCGCTCGAATCATGTGGGGAAGTAAGTGCTCAAAGAGATTCTCTTGAAGAAAAGCTTCTCGAAATTGCGCTGAAAAAGGAAAAGCCGGTTTTAGGAATTTGTCGTGGCCTTCAGCTTTTGAATGCTGCTTTGGGGGGAAGTCTGTATCAGGACATTGAAAGTCAGCTCGGGGACAAAATAACCCATAGACAGTCAAAGCCTTATCATCAGCCTGTTCATCAGGTTAATCTTGTTTCTAAATCTCCTCTCCAAAAACTACTCTGTGTTCGCCAGCTTGAGGTGAACAGTCTCCATCATT
>JBJEKV010000186.1:0-2344 GCA_051878815.1 Anaerotardibacter sp.
GGAATCTTAAATAACGGTAAGCTCGCGGACTTCGTTCATGGAAGATGCAACTTCGATACCAGAGAAGCCGCCACCGAGAACAACGAGACGCTTACCTACGAGGAGGTGAGTACCAATACCCCACTTCATGAGTCCGAGAGGAGCACCGAGGATACCCATACCGAAGCAAGAGAGACCCCACATGAAGCCATTGCCACCGCAGTTCTTGCCCTCAACGAGCATCTTCAAACCGTGGGAGTCAATAACATTCTTGTTGTGGATGCCAGGTACGTCTGGACCGGTGGTCTCAGGACCAACAGCGAGGATAACTTCGTCAGCACCGAAGGACTTGATGAAGTTTGCATCAGCAGTGGTGTTCAAACGAACGTCAAGACCAAGACGCTTGATTTCGTTGTTGTACCAGTCAACCATTGGAGGAAGTTCGTCATTGAGAACCTGAGCAAGAGTCAAAAGACCAGTTGCCTTCTTCTTCTGATCAACAACGGTTACGTTCTTGAAACCACGGAGATTCAAAGTACGTGCAGTTTCGAGGCCTGCAGGACCTGCACCAACGATAAGGATCTTCTTGTTTGGATCCTCAGCTGGCTTATCCTCTGGCTTGCCATAGCTAGAGAAGTAAACGCCTGGGTTAACAGAGCACTTACATGGCTTACCAACGAAGATGTTGTCGAGACAACGGGAGCAAACGATGCAAGGACGAACCTCTTCTGGATGACCAGCTTCGAGCTTAGCTGCGATTTCTGGTTCAGCAATCCAGTGACGAGCCATACCAACAGCGTCGCCAGAGCCGTCAGCAAGGATGCGCTCGCATACGTCAAGATGATTAATACGGGTACCAGGGAAGGTAGGAAGCTTGGTGTACTTCTTTGCTTCCTTAGAAAGGTAAATGAATTCACCTTCTGGAACGAGCTGGTTAGCAACTGGGCGAGGTGCCTCATGGAAGCCAGCCTGGATAGACCAAGCGTCAACACCGTGTGCTTCTACGCACTCGATAACTTCCTTCAAGTCCTCTACGCGGTTGCCGCCAGGCATAAGGTCGTCAGCAGAGTAACGAATGAGGATTGGCATATCGTCGCCACAAGTCTTGTGGATTTCGTCGATGATGTCAGTAAGGAAACGGCAGCGGTTCTCAGTAGATCCACCATATTCGTCAGTACGATGGTTGGAGTACTTAGAAAGGAAGCGCATTACCATGTAACCAATACCAGCATGGATCTCGATGATGTCAATGCCAGCTTCTTTACAACGACGAGCTGCTTCGCCGTACTGCTTTACAACGAGTGCAATCTCTTCCTTGGTGAATTCGCGCTCTGGCATACCAACGAATGGACCAGAAACAACGTCCTTAGAAGGAGCATAAGACAAGAGTGGCTCATCGCCAGATGGACGCCATTCGTAGCAGAGCTGCAACTGAGCTGCAAGCTTAGCACCATATGGGTGGCAAGCGTCAGCGGTGCGCTTCAAGCCAGGAATGAAGCAGTCGTCCCAAACACCTACAGCACCAGTGGTGGTGTGATATTTAGGGTGGGTGTCAAAACAGTCGCAAACGTAGCAAGAACCGAGCTCGATGAGAGCTGCGCCGCCCTTTGAGCGCTGCTCGTAGAAGTCGACAAGATCGTCACCTACATGATAGTTGTCAGTCTTCTCAATGGTCATTGGAAGCATAACAAAACGATTCTTGAGTTCTACGTTGCCAATTTTAAATGGCTTCAATAGAGATTCGTACACGGAAAGCCCCTTTCTAAAGACTAGTGTGAACCAACTTCGCTTTGCTTTGGAGTGCACGCCTTCTCTTACTAGCAAGACTTGATTCGAATTACCGTTCTTGAGCGGGCTGTCGAATAATAAGCCTTGTTAATAAAGATAGGAAAATGTCTTAACTCCGAAAATCATTGTAAAACATACGCCTATAAATTGGATGGACATTATCAATCATTTGTTACTTTATAGGAATTGCCTATGGATTGTTTTTTTCTTTCGATTTTAGGATTGCAAAAGTATTTCCGATGAATTACCTTCAATTCATTAAATATGTTTCCACACATTTTAAATAATGTCCCTATTTTCAAGGATTGCACTATAATGTTGTGGAATTTTAGGTAACAAAGTTATTCGTTTAGCCGGTTTTTTTCATAGAGAGAAAGGAAGCATCCTTAATGGCAGCCCTCGATACAAAGCTTCTTATTGCTGACGCTTTTGTTGAATTGTGCGAAGAAAACGGTCTTCGAAAGGTCTCTATTAGTGACGTTGTTGCAAAAACCGGAAAGAATCGTAAAACCTTTTACTATCATTTTGTAGACAAAGAGTCTCTCATTATTTGGAAATTCAGATATGACTTAGGAAA
>JBJEKV010000187.1:0-2328 GCA_051878815.1 Anaerotardibacter sp.
TGATAGTCTTGCGAGCAAATCTCTGCACAGCGCTTCAACATAAGTGCTCTGCGGTTATATCCAAGCCCTTGCCACATTTCTAAAACAAGCGAGGTATCTGCAGCGGCAAGCGCATCAATTGTGGGAAACAGTGTAATAAACGATTGCCAATACTTCATCACGCGAGATACTTGCGTTTGTTGAAGCATGACTTCCGAGACCAGAACATGATACGGGTCATCAATATAACGCCAGGGAAGGTCTCGATATAAGACTCTTCCCTGGTCATATACGTTTTCGATAAATTGTTTACGTGCTTCAGCGTTTATAAACTCTTGGCCCGCTTTAAGAGGCTCTTCAAAAGACTTTTCGAAAGACTCCTTGTGGGAGCCCTTAAGAGAATTCTCCAGGGGCTTCTTTGCACTACGTGCACTCTTGTGAGCTTCGAGCTGATCTGACTTACAAACCACGTTTACGTTTCCTTAATCAAGGAAGTCTTCTGGTTCAAGCTTATCAAGAGCAAGTCTAAAGTCTGCAACAACCTGATCTTCTACTTCTTTATACTCCGCAGAATCAAGTGGCAAGAAGTTTGAAAGCCTGGTGAGCGCATCATCGGTGCCTACCGCAACAAACGTATTCTTCATCATGCTGGTACGATACGCATCCTCAACCAATTCGTGAGAAATAGCGAAAATCTCGAAGCGAGACATACCCTTAGAAAAGGTTACAAGCTCATTTACATCAAGGCCACGCATTGAAGGATGCTCACTCTGAGCTGAACGCCAAGCCTTACGACGCTCTTTTGCATCAGGTAAATCCATCTCTACAACCCTGAAGGAATTCATCAAGCTCATGAAGAATGGATCAATCTCTTCTACATGCTGTGCAGAGATAAATACCGTTACCTCAGGAGACTCAAGCGCTGCCTTTACTAACGCCAATGCTTCACGAGCACCTCTTGTTAATTGCATCTGAGCAAGATTAAACAATTCGTTATCAGAATGGAATTCAGGCTCTGGGAAATCCCATAAGTCCAAGTCTTCAAGAATTACCGTGCAAGGTGAAGTAAAGCTTGCCTGAGCAATAGTATTGAGCTTCTGCTTAAAATCAGGCGAAGACATAACACAAAGAATGGTTTGTCCTTGTGCATTCTGGTCAAGACGTAAACGAACGGCAGGTACTTCCATCTCCCCTACCGTAGCAACCATAAAATAGTTTGCATCTTCACGAGAAGGACAGCTGAAAATAAGTGTTCCTAAACCAGGCATACCTGGAAGACCATGACGGAAGTTTAACGACTTAATGAATTCATTAAACTCTTTATCATTCTTTCTTCCTACGCCGAGCTTCTTCATATCTTCGATAGCAGAATCAAATCCTGAAATAGAAGAATAGTTGAAACGAGGACGAGCAGGCTTAGGTTCCTGTTTTGCCTGACGATGCTTTTTTGCAGGAATAATGATCTGAGGCATTGGACCTGAAGGCATCGAAATAGTTGGAATAGAAGGAGCAGCTTCATTCTGGTTTGCAGCTTTAGCATCCATTTGAGCTGATTCGTTCTCCGAAACCTTTTTTTGAACAGGCGTTTCGTCTACCCCACCGTCTTTTTGACCCGAAGTGTTAGGAGCCTTCCAATTAGGGAAACCAGGCACCTCAGGAGCAACTGTTGCCTCATTTGAGCTTGTCTGATCACTGCTTGCAGGACCTGAAACTCTATGAGCATCAAAAGAAGTTGGGAATGCTGGTGTTATTCCGCTATCAATTGCAGGATTCTCGAACTTTACATCTAAATCAATGCCAGGAAGATCAGCTAAATTAGCCAAACCAGGAATAATTTCTGAGAGATCCTGGTTCATAAAATTAATCATGCCCTCAAGCGCCTCACGAGGAACGCCTACTTCTTCGAGCTTATCTAAAGAAAGTGTTTGCAATTCGGACGCATGCTTGAGCACTTGCTCGTCAGTCCAAAGAGGTTCCATTCTTTCAAAAATGTATTCCGCTAACGCTCTCTGCTTTGTCTCAACAGCCAAAGACCATGCGCGCTCAACTCCCTGAAGGGACTCAAAGCTCGGACTAATATCTTCCTGCAACGAACGCTCAAACGCGGCCATAAACAAATGTATTGCCAGCACCTTATCACCGGCATTAACAGCAGCAGCTGCACGCTGCAAAAAATCCTTGGAAGAATTGGAATGATTGTTCTGAGAAGGAACATTATTAAAGTTCATGCTTTCCACGCAGCGCACCTCCTAAATCAAATTAAAGATATGGCACCATTATAGGGTGCCAATAATACTACTAAGTAAACTACAAAAGAAAAATAATACTGATAATACTTAACGCCATTCA
>JBJEKV010000188.1:0-10062 GCA_051878815.1 Anaerotardibacter sp.
ACGGCGAATCGTAGCAATCTGTTTTTGCGAAGCGGCACCACTCTTGTTCGAGTTAGCAATTTCTGCATTTACCTGCCTATTTACCGCATTGCGCACGTTCTTAGTTGAACGAGCCTCTTGAATAGTCTTGTACGCCTTTTCTGCCTTAAGTGCCTTCATAAAGGTGGCAATATGCTCTCCACTTTTGAGATAGATAATGGTGGAATTACGACGAGGAGTAGTTCGCACCGGAATAGACACTCCCTCAATGCCGCGCGTCTGAAGATGGGTAGCTACCTCTTCGGCAAGATATTCAGAATCAATCTTTATTTCAAGATGGAAGTTTCCCTTAGGGTCGGACACAAATCCGCTTCCTAAAAAGAGCCCGCGAACATAAGAGTTGAAGCAACAAGGATTCTCTTTAAATACAGGCGAAATGCCACGCTCAAGAGCACCCTCTTTTTTGAGAATTCCCACCTTCTCAAGAACTTCTTCTAAGTTTTTTTGATAAGGAACCTCAATAAGCCAGTTTGGCGTTTTATGGAGCACATTTTGACGAACCGTAATAACAACCTGCAGATTGTACACATCTGTCAAGGTATCGGTTATCAATCGAGCAACAAACGGAACTTCAGTAGTCACTTCCAAACGAACAGAACCTCTGCCACTAAACAACAGCGTACCGTTAATACGCAAGAGCGCAGAAAGAAGAGCCTCATTGCAATGAGGGCACTGAGGTTGTATTTCAATAAGTTCTTCTTTTACTTCTGTTGAGAAAGACATTTCTTCATAATTTCCGTGAAAGCATTTCCTAATGCTTGAGGATTATGCCATGTTGGATACTTTGGATCGGCAAAATTTCGAATCTCCACTTTAGGTCCACGAGCCTGAATTGCTTCTACATCTTTCAGCGAGATATAAACCGGGCGAATTTTTACCGGGCCTTGAGGCATTTCCTTAAAACGAGGGTTCAAAATGCCACTATTTGCCAAGGAACGATAGGCGCTTTGACTAAAGGATTCTTTTTTGAGTGTTCCTTCGTTATGGATAAGAACGTAATCGAGCAATCCTTCCATACCATGCCTAAGCAGAGCATCAACATGCTCGTAAGCATTCATTCCCCAGGTTTCTCCTTGCATATCGGCAAGACTGCAAACAAACACAGTTTTTGCTTTGCTTCGCTCAATAGCCTCAACAATTCCTTCAACACAAAGGTTTGGAATGATTGAAGTAAACAAAGATCCAGGACCTAAGACAATCAAATCAGCTTGTTCAATAGCTTGAACGGCACCCTCATACGCAAAATGAGGCCTATCGGATTCAAGCCATACTTTCCTGAGTGCCACCTCCGACTTGCAAGCAGTTGCCTGTCCGCGCAGAGTTTTGCCATCTTTCGTACGCGCGCACAGTGTTACGTTCTCGAGCGTTGAAGGATAAACGCGACCACGCGCGTTAAGCATCTGGCCACAAATCTTAATTGCCTCTGGGAAGAAGCCCGTTGCATTCTCAAGTGCAGAAAGCATGAGGTTTCCCAAGGTGTGATTGCGCGCAAACTCAAAACGATACTTAAATGCCTTCGTGAAAGGATCATCAGGATCTGCAGCAAATGCAGCAAGGCACTTGCGAATATCTCCCGGAGGAGTTACGTGTGCTTCTTCACGCAAAATGCCCGTAGAACCGCCATCGTCAGCCATAGCTACAACGGCGCTTGTCTGAACTCCCAACTCCAGCAAGGTTTTAATGGAAACAGGAGCACCCGTGCCACCACCTAACACAACAGCTTTGAGCCCTGAGAAATCAGGGTGGCTCTGCCACATTTCTGGACTAATTGCCTTAAAGGAAACAGTTGAAGAAGCATCTCGGTGAAATGCTTCGTTTTCAAGCTCCATGTATTTGAGCGAGGTGCTTGGCCTGGCATGCTTTGGGCGAAATGTTCCTGTACGAGGATTAGGTTCAATTGCCGAAGCAGCGTTGTGCTCATGAGCGCCGCCTGTTTGGCTAGTTGTATGAGCAGCCATTTGGCCGCCCGCAAAACCGCTCGTTTGGGCACCAACTTGACCAGCTACCTGGCCGCCTGCTTGAGCCCCCGATGACGAAAAACTCATTGAGTCTGAATCGAAATCTCCTCTTGCGTGCTTACTCATTTTGCTGCCTCTTTCGAAGTATCAGCAAGAGCAATGTCACGATGAGAAACAACCACGTTGTACTCAAGTTCACGCAAAATTTCGCCGGTCTTTTCCGCAAGGGCAACACTGCGGTGCTGACCACCCGTGCAACCGATTCCGATAACAAGCTGCTGCTTTCCTTCGGCCACATAACCAGGCATCACACACTTGAGCAAATTTTCCCATGCCTGCAAAAACTCAGTGGTTTCAGGCTTGTTGATAACGTAATCACGCACAATCTCATCAAGACCAGTGAGAGGGCGCATTTCTGGAATATAGAATGGATTAGGCAAGAAGCGAACGTCAATCACGATATCCGCATCTGTTGGCGCACCATGCTTGAAGCCAAAGGAATACACGCTCACGCTTAAGCCTTCCTTTTCGGAAAGCTGAGAATAGAGCCTGCGCAGTTCTTCGCGAAGCTGACGTGGCTTCAAATTAGTCGTATCAATAACGGAATCAGAAATAGAGCGAAGACGCTTAGTCAATTCCCTCTCATGCTTGATTGCCTCAGAAATGGTAATGGAGGAATCCATACACAAAGGATGCTTCCTTCGAGAAGCCTTGTAGCGTGCAATAAGAGATTCATCCCGTGCATCAAGGTACACAATCTTAAAAGGAACGCCTACCGAGCGAAGATTCTCAAGCTCACCCACAAGCTGCTTAAAGTACTGCCTATTGCGCACGTCGCACACAATGCAGAGCTTACGGGAAACATCGGTCTGTCCAGGCACGGTTGCCAAAGACACCAAATTCATAATCAGCGAAGGAGGAAGATTATCGATACAGAAATAACCCAAGTCTTCAAAGGTATGCATTGCTTCAGTTCGTCCTGCACCACTCATACCAGTGATGATTACGATGTCAGCAACACTTGAAGGTTGAGGTTGAACCTCAGACGCTACTTCTTCGGACTGGATTGCGTGATTTTCTTCGTTGCTCATATTCTTCCTCGAATCCCTCATGTTTCGTATTCTTAGTCAATTATTAAGCATTTTCTTGCGAAAGACTAGCTTTCATTTTCTTTGCCTCATCAGGCTCTTCAGCCTGCGATTTATATTGCTGCAAAACTGCATACAACTCTTCGGCAACGGCCTCAGGAAGCACTTTTGTTGCTTTAATCTCCTCTAAGGAAGCTTCCTTGATTTTCGAAAAGCTTCCAAATTCCTTAAGAAGCTTTTTCTTTCGTTTAGGGCCCAAGCCCACTACCTCATCAAGAATGCTTGCCGTCATTCCCTTGCTGCGCAACTCTCTATGGAAAGTAATAGCAAAACGGTGTGCTTCGTCACGAATCTGCTTTACCAAGTACAAACTTGGTGATCCTGCCGGCAAAACAACTGGACCATCATCCTGCCAAGGAACAAACAACTCTTCGTCACGTTTTGCAAGACCACAGAGGGAAATATCGTCAACGCCCATACGATCAAACATGTCCTCAACGGCAGAGAGCTGCGGCTTACCACCGTCAAGAATAATCAAATCAGGTTTTGAGCCAAAACGCGTATCGCTCATTCTTTCAGGACTATAACGGCGCTCCATAACCTCTTGCATACTTATAAAATCGTTTGCTTCGTCAAGCTGAGCTTTAATCTTAAAACGACGGTACTGGCTCTTATCAGGCTTGCCATTAATAAACACCACCATTGAAGCAACGGTGTAGGTGCCATGGTTGGTAGAAATGTCGAAACATTCTATACGATACGGAGGCTTATCAAGAGCAAGGGCGCTTTCCAACTGAAGGAGTGCCTTATTAATGCGCTCATCATCGTACGAATTGCGAACTTTATAGCGTAAAAGCACATGGCGCGCATTCTTAGTTGCCATGCGCAACAGCGCAGCCTTGTCCCCTCGTTGAGGGACCACAAACCTCACCTTTGCACCATACGGGCTTGCCAGTTTCTCCGTAAGCCAAGTTTCGAAAACCTCTTGATCCTCCATAGGAGTTTCCAAAATGATTTCATGAGGAATAGACTCGGTTGTTTCATAGTAGCGAAGAACAAACATGTGAATAAGCTCTTCTAACTCGATATCTTTACCCTTGTTGAAAACAAATTCGTTTGTGTTTACGACCGCACCTTCGCGAACAATAAGAACGGTAAAGCCCGCAATAGTCTCTTCGCGAAAAACACCAATAATGTCAGCGTTAAGATTATTGTCAGCCACCACGTGCTGGTTGTCTTGCAGATTAGAGATGATATCGATTTGCTTTTTTATGCGTGCCGCGCGCTCAAAATCCAGCTCCTGCGCAGCTTGGGTCATTTCCTCCGTAAGCTCTGAGACGAACTCTTTTCGTGACCCTCTCAAGAAACGCTCAACGCGCGCAATGTTTTCCTTGTACTGCTCGGGAGTAATCCAACCACAGCAAGCACCCGGTCCAAGACCCACATGCGCATTAAAACAAGGGCGATGAGCAAGCTCCGCCTCTTCATACGAACAGTTCTCAAGCTTTTTCGAAAGGCGCTTCCACTCAACACAAGAAGCACTGCAAATTGGAATGAGTTTGCGCGTGATGTCAATCAGCTCACGGGCTGCGCGCGAGTCAGTATAAGGGCCAAAATAGCGAGAGTCTTTCTTATGCTTCTCACGGGTGTATTTCAAAGCAGGAAATACGTCGTTTTTCGTAAGAGCGATAAAAGGATACGTTTTGTCGTCCTTAAAGTCAGCATTAAAGTAAGGGGCATATTGTCTGATAAGGTTTCTCTCTAATACCAAACTTTCATGCTCGTTTTCGGTAACAACATATTCAAAAGAATCAATCTGAGAAACAAGAAGAGGAATTTTTTCGCGCGTGTCTTGATAGTTCACGTATTGGCGCATGCGAGCACGAAGCTGCTTTGCTTTTCCTACGTAAATCACCGTACCATCTTTGTCTTTCCAAAGATAGCAACCAGGAAGAGTTGGAACTGAGTTCAGTTGGTTTTTTATTTCCTCAAGTGTTGCCACTCGCGTCTCTCCCTTACATAGTAGCGCTACGGCAGGTAAACACATCACGTTTTCACAAGCGCTACCAAATACGTTCTACTTTCGAAAACAACGAAGTGCGCCTTGCCCGAGCAAGAATTACGCTTCGTTTTCTGAGCGAAGCATCTAAACCTCTCCCAAATCAACTTCCATTAAGGATACCGATTTTTTCATTTCCTTAGCTTGATTACGCGTTAATTTTCCGTCAGCGTAAAACTCATCAATAAACGCTCGTTCAATCTGGAGCGCATGCTCCTGCATGCGGTTAAGAAGGGCTTTACTGTCAGGCTCAATAAGACCAGTGCCAGAATTTGGGTCAATGATTGCAAGCGCACGTTCGTGAGCAATAATCTGCTTTGCAACCAGGTCTGCCGGATATTTACCTGCGCCAACTAAGGGATATAAACACTCAAGCGCATATTCTTCTGTTTTTTGGCGAACAAGAATTCGATCATCACTAACAACGCTGCTGTCTTCTAAGTTGAGCGCTTCAAGAATGGTGTACCAAATTGAATGACCAATATTACTCAACTTACGGCCTTGCAAATACAAGCTGAAACCGGTTTTTCGTTCATCTTCAAGCATAGTCTTCGCATTATACAGACGCTTCATCTGAACATAAGCTTCATACGAATTAACGTCATGATTTTCCGAAGCCTCAATCAGACAGTCAATCTGATAATTAATGACCTGAATCCTTAACTTATTTTCGGCAGGCTGCTTAATATCAGCAATGTCTCGGATACGTTCGATACGCTTGTTGTACGAGGTAATAACCGCGTTTGTTTCAGCAAGATTCTCTTCCGAAGATTCCTCAATAAGCTTTCGAATTACATTTTTGAGAATGTCGATTTTTACGCGATATAGCTTTTCCTTCTCTTCATCATCAGGCTCTTCGCCCTGCTTACTCAAAAGAGGAAGGGTGAAGTTTGCAATCAGCAAGGTAAGAATAATTACGCCTGCCGCAATAAAGATTAGGAGGGAACGGTTCGGGAATTCAACTCCTGGTGAGACAAATAAAGGAATAGCAAAGACGATTGAGAGCGTTACCGCACCCTTTGCACCACCAATAGTAATAATGGCCGCATCCCATACCATCTCCTTTGAGAATGGCTCTGTCTCATTTGTGTCAGGATTTTTAGTAGTTCGCAACATGATCAGAGACCAAATAAAACGAATGCCAACTACTAAAACAGTCACTACAATAATCAAGCCAATCAACACAAAGTTATCAATTGGGCCTAACCAAGTTTGAGAGAAAGCTCCCGGAAGCTGTGTTCCCAAAAGAACAAAAACAAATCCATTCAAGAGAAATGCGATAGTCTACCACACACTCGAAACGGTGATACTCAAGCGCGAGTTAATTGGCGAAAGTTTTCGCAAAGAATTAAGCGACCACACAATACCACAGGCAACTACAGCCAAAATACCCGAAACTCCTAAATGTTCGGCGAACATAAAGGTGATAAACGGAAGCGAAATTTCAAACAAAACATGGACGGTAACGTTTTCCAAACCAACCGAACGCATTTTGGACGTAACCCAAAAACATACGACCGCAATGGCTATACCGAGCAAAATACCGCCAATGAAATTGAAGACGAAGGTAATACTTGCATCAAAAAGTGAGAATGCACCCGTAGTTACCGCCGCAATAGCAAACTGGAAGGATACAACGCCTGATGCGTCGTTAAGAAGCGCTTCGCCCTGAAGTGTAGTTCCTGCCAACTTGCCAAATCGTGCTTCTTTTTGAAGAGCCTGAACAGCAGCAGCGTCGGTTGGTCCAAGCGCAGCACCAAGAGCAAAAGCAGCTGCCAGAGGAATTGAAGGAACAAGAAAGTTTAATGCAAAACCAACAACCAAAGTAATGCACACTACCAAACCAACAGCAAGCGAGATAATGGAAACCTTATTCTCAAGAAGGTTCTTTTTGTCACATTCTATGGATTCCCAGAATAAGAGCGGCGCAATAAAAACTAAGAGGAAGTATTCAGGATCAAGGGTTATTTCAATTGGAGCAATAGCGAAAAGCGCAATCAACACGCCAATAAGGATTTGAAACAACGGAAGAGATATTTTTGGCACAACCTGGTCAAGAACAGCAGAAACCAACACCGCAAAAACTAATATCAATATACCTTCAACGGTGGCCAATAATTTTCCTCTCTTATCTCATCTCTCTCATTTATTTATAACAAATAGATTGTTAATACGAAAATAAACTTTTTTAAATTCACAGTTGATTTCATAAGGAGCGAAAAAAAATTCGCTGGCTGAAAAACAAAAAAGCCAGAAGAAACATCTTCTGGCTTGGCATTTCAATGGTGGACCGTCGGGGACTCGAACCCCGGACCTTGGGATTAAGAGTCCCCTGCTCTACCAACTAAGCTAACGGTCCAAATAAGTTCTGCGTCAAAGCGCTAGATTATTTTAAAGAATCAAGTTCCAAATTGCAAGAACTTTTTTTCTTAATTTTCAAAGAGCGCTGGGGTGGCTAATCGGACTCGAACCGACGACCTCCAGAGCCACAATCTGGCATTCTAGCCAACTGAACTATAGCCACCAAGCGCAAGTAAGTATTATACGGAATTCCCGTTTTCTTACAAGATGTTTTTTAAGAATATTTTTCTTTCTTTCGAATATCTTCCCTGGATGCTTTTTCTTTCACAAGAAAACGAAGATTCTCCCCTTCGGTATAATGAGCACAAAAGTGCGGAAGAAGGAATGATTATGTTTGGAAATACTCTTGTTATCGTCAATCCTGTTGCACGATCAGGAAAAGCATCTGAAGCTGCTGCGTATATAACAAGCCATCTCCCTGTTATTACCCAAGCAGAAAAAAACCAGCATAACCTTTATTTCAAGTACACCGTTGCCCCAAAAGACGGTACAAAGATCGCATACGAATTTGGCAGCAAAGTTGATACTGTTATCACCTTAGGCGGAGACGGGCTCATCCATGAAGTGGTGAATGGACTTATGCTTCTCCCTAAGGAAAATCGTCCTCAGCTTGCTGTACTACCTTGCGGAAACGGCGACGATTTTGGAAGAACGCTCCAACTTAACAGAACTCCCGAAAAAGCTCTTCAACAGCTTGTCAATTCCGAAAGCATTTTTACCGATATTGGCAAAGTGAATGGCGAATATTTTGACGAGACCCTCTCGTTTGGCCTTGATGCCGCCATTGCGCTTGAGACCATGGACCGCAGAAAGACAACAGACAATACGGGCACCATCCTCTATTTTCAAGCAGGCCTTAACCAATTAAAGAATCATAGAGACGAACACACCTGCACCATAACGCTTGACGATAAAGAGCCGTTTACCACCTCTCTTTACTTGATTGCAGTACAAAATGGTCCTTATTACGGAGGCGGATTCAAAATCTGCCCTGATGCAAGCACTACTGACGGACTGTTCAATATTTGCTATGCAACCCCAATTCTTTCCTTCACTACTGCACTGCGTTTGTTTGCCTCTGCCTTAAATGGAGGACACGTTGGCCATAAGAATATTTCTTTCGAGACTGCCCGCTCGGTTGTATTAGATTTCGAAAAGCCAATTCCTGCCCAAATTGATGGTGAACCTATCCAGGGAACCCACTTCGAAATCAGTATGGAAAAGGAAGCGCTTCGTATTCTCTATCCGAAAAAATAAGAAGTGATTATTCACGTGTCCAGGAAATAATCCGCACCCTCTTCTTTATAGGACAGAAAGTGTGTCCGAATTTGAGTGTTATTGCAGGCCAACACCTAATTTTTATAAAAAAGTCAAAAACGAGACTCACCAAACAAATTAGACCACCCGAAGGTGGTCTAATCACTTCATGTACTCACAATTTCTCAAGCGTGCAAAACAGGTGACCTAGTAAGCTCCCTCTTCGCCCGCAAAATCAAGCTCGTCCAAACGTCCTTTAAAGACACGGTAGACATATACATGATAAGCCAAAACTAAGATAACGCCCACAATTGCAATAAGCGTCATTGCGGTAAGTGCCACATCGGAAGAAGCGCTGTTTGCAATAGTCAACGAATTCTCTGCAATGGTAGATGGAACGATATAAGGGAACATAGAAGAAGCGAAGATTCCCACGAGTCCCGCACAACCAAATCCCGCAGCAATTGGAACAACGAAGTCATACTTCCATGCTTTAGGATTAGGAAGAAGCGTTACAAAAATGCTGATAACAAATACGGCTGCAAAGAAAATAGCCACGCCGTTAGTTCCCAGGCCAACTGCAGAATTAGGTACCACTAATGTGAAATAAAGAATGGTAACAAGCGCAAATACTACTAAATCAATAACGGCAAAGACCCTACGAAGACGTGCGAAGGTTTCGTGTATCAAATCGTTATGAGGAGCTTTTGCTGCCATCCAAGCACTTCCCTGCATAAGCATGTGAACCAAGCCAAGTACGCCACAGCAAAGAGCAAATGGAGTAAGCAAATCAAAGAAGGAACCGGTGTAATCACCATGAGCATTAAGAGGAATGCCGGCAATCACGTTTCCGATAGCTACACCAAAAAGAAGTGCAGGTAACAAACTGCCAATAAAGAATGCGAAATCCCAGAATTTTGCTGGTGCGGTTCTCTCAGCAGCAAATTCGATAGCAACTGCACGCAAAATCAAACCGAACAAAACGAGCATAATCGCAAGATAAAAACCTGAGAAGCACGTTGCATACGCAGGAGCAAATGCGGCAAAAAGAGCACCGCCTGCAGTTAAAAGCCATACTTCATTACCGTCCCAAACAGGACCAATTGCACGAATCATCATAGATTTTGCGCGCTGATTCTTCGCAACGAATGGGTATAAAACGCCCACACCTAAATCAAATCCGTCAAGAGCGAAGTAGCCAATAAGTAATATGGCAATGATAATGAACCAAAGAATTCCAAGTCCAGTCATGATTACGCCCCCTTACCTATTCTTATCCGCGCCAGGAGCAAAGCTTGAT
>JBJEKV010000189.1:0-10047 GCA_051878815.1 Anaerotardibacter sp.
GAAGTGAGATTCAGCTGTACGCTGGTTAATAAGCACAAAGCCAATGATGGAGTTGTCAGAAGTTGCAGAAGTTACACCGCTGTATACCCAAACGTCGTCATCCTGTGCAATGTAGTTATAACCAAGAGTTCCGTTAGTACCTGGAGTAGTCTGCTTTACACCATTTTGGCCGAGCCAAGAGTTAATCCAACCATCTGAAAGTGCACCGCTCCAGTTGTACTGACGAATAAGCAAGTCAGTTGGGTAAGCACGGTCAACCCACTGAGGAACGTCTTCGATTGCGTAATCAATACATTCACCGGTAGATGCGTTACAGAGAACTACGCGCTGGATAGTAGTACCGCCAAAGAGACCAATGGTGTAATCCTGTACCGGATAAATCCAGTATGGAACGCCGTCTTCGTCAATTTCGAAAGACTTTTCGTCAAACATATAGGTTGGATAAGAAAGCTGAACATGACGGTCAACATTCTTAAACAATGGATCAGAATCGGAGTAATGAATCTTGTTTTCCAAGCGAACAATCTCGGTATCCTGGGTGTTCATGTCAACAATTACATACGCAGGGATACCCTCTTCTTGATTTGACCACCACTTAAAGAGGTCCGCATAATTCAATGGGCTTACACGAACTGGCTTTCCGTGGTAGTTAATCTGTGAGTAGAGTGGAGAAATTTCGAACTGAGAAACGAAGTCTGCCATGGTACCCATAGTACGGTTACCAAGCAATACTGCAGAATCGCGATCAATAAACGGAATGGTGTTGTAGTCAACCTCTTCGATATCCTGAGAGAAATCACCCTCAGTGGTTTCGAGGATAGTTGCATAGCGCTCCGCATTACCAGGGAATAAAGAAAGCGAAGCAACACCACCCAAAATGCCAACCAAAGCAATGATTACGGGTACTGCAGCAAGCATTTTGAATGCTTTTGCCTTACCTGGGTTTGGATCGTGTTTCTTTGTGCCGTTCTCATTACGCTTCCAAAGGGTAACTGATACCAAAAAGAGTGGAAGCAGAATAAAAAGAGCTACGAAGAACCAGCAGTCAACGTTATGAATATTAATTGCTGGGTGGAACCACCAATAGCAGAAAAGACCCACCAAAACCAAAAGAATGGCAAGAACAATAAGGCTCTTTTTGCCCATTTCTGCCAATCGATTTCCTAAGCCAACAAACTCAGGATTAGTTCGTGGATCTTCTACGCCCGCTCTTTTACCAGCGCCGCGTAGGATTTCCTCCCAATCAATTGGAGGATGATCTCGTGTGTCCATGCATTTTTCCTTTTCTTGCCGTGAACTGTTTTAAGAGGTAATTATACTAAAAAGGCTTCTTTGTCATTGATGAATTAACGCTCACTATGAAACCACTATATCTATCCAGGTTACGAGGCCTAATATAGTTGATGGCTCATTTTCTGGTAAGCTTCAAACAACTCCAAGCAAGCTGGCCTATCAATTTGCGTAAGGAAATCCTCGAGATTAGCCCTGCCACCCATTAATTGATCGAAGGTATTGTCGCGAAAACCAATCAACTCATTATCGCTAATAGTGCAGCCATAGTAGACCTTCTCAATATTGGCCCAAAGAATTGCTCCGAGACACATAGGGCACGGCTCCCCCGTTGTGTAGAGTTCACAACCTGAGAGATCATGAGTGCCAAGCAGCTGGCACGCCTTTCTGATTGCATCGATTTCTCCATGACAGGTTGGATCATGGTGAGACAGCACGTGATTATGTCCAGAAGCAATCACTTCACCTTGCTTCGTGATTACTGCACCAAAAGGACCACCGTCTCCCGCATTTATTCCTTCAAGAGCCTCTTCGATAGCTCTTTGCATGAAGGGATTTTCTGCCTTGATTGCCGACGAACCCATTTCAACACCCCCTCTCCTATTTGCTTGTTCGTGCTTTCTGCGAACTTGACGAATGTCTCGCTTTTGAAAACTCGCCCAACGCATCACTTTCAACTCAGTGTAGCGCATCTGGGCATAAGAAAGGGCGGGATATCGTCCCGCCCTGAAAGGTGTCTATGGTAAGCGAATTTGTAAGCGAATAACAGTTTCGCCAGCTCATGAACAGTAGTAAGTCAAAACGCTCATACTGTTCAGTCAAAAACAATCAACTTATTCAGTCAAAACACGCAAGCCATTAAGCCAACGCGTGCAATTAATTAAACAAGTATTCGCAAATTATTCAGCCAACGCGCGCAATACGTACTGCAAAATACCACCGTTGTAGTAATAATTACCCTCGGTTGGAGTATCAATACGAACAAGCGCCGTAAACTCAATCTTTTCGCCATTCTGCTTTTCAGCAATAACGCCAACATGCTCAGGCTTTGGCAAACCTTCGCTAAAGTCAATTGGAGCAATGGAAATTACTTCAGTTCCATCCAATCCCAAAGACTCTACGCTCTGACCTTCTTCAAACTGCAAAGGCAAGATGCCCATACCAATCAAGTTTGAACGGTGAATACGCTCGAAGCTCTCAGCGAAAGCAGCGCGAATACCCTGAAGCATAGGGCCCTTACCTGCCCAGTCTCGGGAAGAACCGCTGCCGTACATCTTTCCTGCCAAAACTACCAAAGGAATGTCCTGATTCATGTAATGCTCAGCAGCATCCCATACTGGCTTGATCTGGCCATCCAACTGGTCAAGAGTCCAGCCACCCTTCTTGCCATCAGCAAGCTTGTTTGAAAGTTTTACGTTAGCGAACGTACCGCGCATCATAACTTCATGGTTACCACGACGAGCACCATACGTGTTGTAGTCAGCAACACCTACACCATGCTCCTCCAAATACTGAGCAGCAGGAGAATTCTGTGCGATAGAACCTGCAGGAGAAATGTGGTCGGTAGTAATGAAGTCGCCCAAGTTCAAGAGTGCGCGAGCACCAGTGATTGCCTCAGGAGCAGTTGCCTGCTTACCCATACCATCAAAATAAGGTGCACGACGAACATAGGTGGAGTTTTCGTCCCACTCAAATACGTCGGAAGCTTCTTTAGAAAGTGCCTGCCACTTTTCGTCACCTTCGAAAAGACCTTCTCCCGCCTTCTCGAATGTCTCAGCAGTGCAGCAGCTCTCCAACAAAGAGTCAATCTCTGCCTTGTTAGGCCAAATGTCTGCCAAGAATACTTCCTTGCCTTCCGCATCTACTCCCAAAGGCTGGGTAGCAAAATCGAAGTCCATGGTACCAACCAAAGAATAAGCAACAACCAAAGCAGGTGCACATAAGTAGTTCTGAGAAACGTCTGGCGAAATACGACCTTCGAAGTTACGATTACCTGACAAGATAGAAGCAAGTTCAATCTCTTCAGCAATGTCATGCATTTCAGGAAGAACAGGACCAGAGTTTCCGATGCAGCTCATGCAACCAAAACCGCAGGTGTAGAAACCAAGGTCGCGAAGGCCTGGCATGAGACCAGCTTCGTCCAAAATCATTTCAGTTGCACGAGAACCTGGAGCCAAAATAGTCTTAACCCAAGGCTTTGGCTTAAGGCCTGCCGCAGCAGCATTCCGTGCCAAGAGACCTGCAGAAATCATCATGGATGCATCGGTTGCGGTAGTGCAAGAAGTTACTGCAGCAATTGCCAAAGCACCATGAGTGAGCTGATGATTTTCGCCCTTAATAGTTACTTCTACGGTCTTATTGTCAAGATTGCGAGAAGCACAAATAGCCTCAAAGCTCTTCTGTGCACCCTCAACATTAATGCGGTCATGAGGACGTGAAGGACCAGCAATGCTGCGCTTTACGTCAGACAAATCAAGGGAAAGCACTTTTGCGTAGGTACGAGGAGCAAAATCTTCGCCATTCCAGAAGCCCTGAGCCTTAGCGTAAGCCTCAACCAAGTCAATCTGCTCCTGAGATCTGCCCGTGAGTTCAAGATAGCTCAAAGTCTGCTCGTCAACAGGGAACAGAGTGCAGGTTGAACCATATTCTGGAGTCATGTTAGAAACGCATGCACGCTGAGTTGCGGACAAGCTCTTAACGCCCGGACCAAAGCATTCAACAAAGCAGCCTACAACGCCTTCCTGGCGAAGCATCTGAGCAAACGTAAGTGCCAAGTCCATAGCGGTAGCTTCCTGAGGAAGTTCACCGGTAAGCTCAACACCGATAACCTTAGGAACGAGGGTAGTAATTGGCTGGCCGAGAGCAGCTGCTTCTGCCTCAATACCGCCAACGCCCCAGCCCAAAACGCCAATACCATTAGCAGTTGGAGTGTGAGAGTCAGTTCCTACCAAGGTGTCGAAGTAAGCGATAGTCTCGTTAGCTTCTTCCTTGGTCATTACTACGCTTGCGAAGTGTTCGATATTCAACTGATGGCAGATACCTGCTCCAGGAGGAACAATGCGAACATTTTCGAACGATTCCTGAGACCACTTCAAGAAGTCATAACGCTCTTTATTGCGTGCGAATTCAAGTGCCATATTTGCCTTAAGAGCACCTTCACAACCAAATTCGTCAGCAATAACAGAGTGGTCGATTACCAAATCACAAGGAACCTGTGGGTTGATGTTCTTAGGATCTCCGCCCAATTCCTTGCATGCCTCGCGCATAACAGCAAAGTCAACAAATACCGGTACACCTGTGAAGTCCTGGAACAATACGCGTGCAGGACCAAACTCAATCTCGGAGCCTACCTGACCAGCAAGGCCTGCCTCAACAAGTCTTCCTGCAAGCTGTGCTGCTTTTTCGTCAGTCTCAGCGTTGCGTAAAATATTCTCCAAAAGAACGGTCAAAGAAAGAGGAAGCTTTTCATATCCCTCTACTTTATTAACCGGAAAATACGTATAGGTTTTCTGACCTACCTGCAGATGCTCTGCTCTGGTATTCATTAATCCTCCTTGCAAGTTTTAGTTCAAAATCTGTGCTGAAATTTAAACGCGAGAAAGAGCCTCAACAACCGCATCGGTAAATTCGGTGCAGGTTGCTGGAGCGCTATCGGAATCACCAATACGACGAATGTCGCCTGTCAAAACCTTACCTTCGGAATAAACCAAAGTTACCGCAGCGCGAATACGAGCAGCTGCCTCAAGTTCTCCCAAGTAATCAAGCATCATTGCAGCGGACATGATTTCAGCGGTTGGGTTGCAGATATTCTTACCTGCAATATCAGGAGCGCTACCGTGTACTGCCTCAAAGATTGCGTATTCAGAACCGATGTTTGCGCCTGGAGCCAAGCCAAGGCCACCAACCAAACCAGCGCACAAGTCGGAAGCAATATCACCATACAAGTTAGGGAAAACGATTACGTCATACTTAGATGGATCCATAACCATATTCATGCAAAATGCGTCAATGATGTTGTCATTGAACTCAACTTTGCCTTCATACTCTGCAGCAACTTCACGTGCAGTCTTCAAGAACAAACCGTCAGAGAACTTCATGATGTTTGCTTTATGAGCAGCGGTAACCTTTTTACGACCATGCTTAACGGCATAATCAAAGGCATAGCGAACAATTGCGTCAGATGCGGATACGGAAATTGGCTTAATAGAAATGCCGGAATCTTCACGGATAGTGCCTGCACCCTGCTCTTCACAGAAAGAAATGAGATTCTTTGCAGCCTCAGTTCCCTCTTCAAATTCGATACCAGCGTACAAGTCTTCAGAGTTTTCGCGAACGATTACCAAGTCAACATCTTCATAACGACCGCCTGCACCAGGAATAGAAATTACCGGACGAAGGCATACGTTTAAGTCAAACATTTGGCGAAGTGCAACATTAACACTACGGAATCCCGTTCCAACAGGAGTAGTTACCGGACCCTTAATAGCAACTTTATTCTTGCGAATTGACTCGATAGTTGGTTCTGGCAATGGAGTGCCATATTCTTCCATCATGTGAGAGCCCGCATGAGCAATCTCCCACTCAATATCAACTCCCGTAGCCTCTACAACTTTACGCATTGCTTCAGTTGTTTCAAAACCAATTCCATCACCAGGAATAAGAGTTACAACATGTTTCGCCATTTAATCTCCTTATAGTTTTCTCTATGGTTTTCTCTGTTATAAAGCCATAGGGTTTCTAATTTGTTTTCAGAGTATAAAAAACTCTGTTATGAAACGAAATCTCTTTCATAAATCGAAAATTCAGCTCTTACATAATAGTTGTTTAAAAAGAAATTTTTGTTACGCAAACAAGATTTTTTGTAAACGCTCAGTAAAAGCCGACAAAACGATTCAGGCTACCAAAAAGGCAGCCCGCTATCATTCTCTATGCAGTTATTAGTTGAGGTTATCTAAGATTTGCTGAGACCTGCGCTGTAATACACCCTTAGCGTTCTCAGCATCGAAAGCCATGCGGTTAGTTAAACCTTCCTTTACTGAAGGAGCAAGTTTACCCTCCGCAAAGGAAATGAGCGCAATGAGCATGTCTTGATATTCAGGATTACCGTGATAGCACTGAATTGCTTCATCAAGATAAGGCCATACGCGCTCAGATCTATTTTCGGTAGTAGCGCCAAGCTTACACAAGAAACGAACGGCAGCAAGACGAGCAAAGCCGTTATCTTCATCAAACAATGAATCCTCAGCAGCAGGAATAGCCTTGTCACAGCTGCGAGACTCAAGTGGCACTAATTCAACAAGCGCTTCGAGAACTTCCCAACGAGTTTGAGCCTCTTCACAATCGAGCGCATCAATTAAATCATCAAGGTAAGGAATGAGAACTTCAGGCTTTATTTTTGCAGCCTGAGAAAGAACCGCTGCTGAGTCCTGTCGTGAACGACGAGATCGAGAAGAAAGCTGTTCGGCAACCTTAGCAAGCCTGTCATCATCTCTAACTATTTCTTGTGCAACTTTTTTAATGGCATCCGTTTTTTCGCTCACAACAACATCCTTCTTACGCTCATTCGTCAAATGGTTATAAATATCCAAAGATTAATTATAACCATTTGCGTAAAAAACTCAAAAACACGAGTGCGTATAGCTTTAGGGTAAACAGCAGTTAGAAGACAATAAAAAAAGCGACTCACAGATGTGAGTCGCTTTGAATGTGGTAAATAAATTCAGCGAATTTATTCAGCTGCAACAGTGTAGTTGCGGTTTACGGAGCTATCAACTGGAACGCCAGGGCCCATGGAAGAAGTTACCGTAATGGACTTAACATACTTGCCCTTTGCAGCTGCAGGCTTCATGCGAAGGATCTCGTCAAATACAGTGCCGTAGTTCTCAGCGAGCTGCTCAGCGGTGAAGGAAACCTTACCGATTACAACGTGAGCGATACCATAACGGTCAGCACGATACTCAACACGACCACCCTTAAGCTCAGTTACTGCTTTAGCAACGTCTGTGGTAACGGTGCCAAGCTTAGGGTTAGGCATGAGGCCACGAGGACCAAGAACGCGACCAAGACGGCCTACCTTAGCCATCTGATCTGGAGTTGCAACAGCAGCGTCGAAGTTGATTTCGCCCTTCAAAACGTCAGCTACGAGGTCATCGGAACCGATGATGTCTGCGCCAGCTGCCTCAGCTGCACGAGCTGCTTCGCCTTCAGCGAAAACTGCAACGCGAACAGTCTTACCAGAACCGTTAGGGAGGCTAACGGTACCACGGAGCTGCTGGTCAGCCTGACGAGTGTCAAGACCCAAACGGAAGTGAGCTTCAACAGTCTCATCAAAGTTTGCAAAGGAGATTTCCTTTACGAGAGAAAGAGCCTCAATTGGAGCGTACAACTCTTTTTCGATTTTTGCTTTTGCTGCATCATATTTCTTAGACATGATTTATATCCTTTCGTGGTCATCCGAGCTCAAAGCTCTGCCACATCAGTATGTTTAAAATGGTTGTAAAGAAACCAACGTGTGTACGTATGACTTCTTAGTTGTCAGCGAGGAGAGCTGCAAGACGACGAGTAATCTTGTACTCGCACTTAGGAGCGCGACCCTCGATGGTAACACCCATGGAACGAGCAGTACCTGCAACGATTTCCATAGCTGCTTCAATGTCGTTTGCATTGAGGTCAGGCATCTTGATCTCAGCAATCTCACGAAGCTGCTCTTCGGTGAGTTCGCCAACCTTGCGAATCTGAGGGATACCGGAGCCAGACTTAATACCAAGCTTTTCCTTAATCAAGAATGCAGCTGGAGGAGTCTTGCAAACGAAGTCAAAAGTTTTGTCTTCGTAGATGGTGATTTCTACAGGAATAATGGTGCCAGACTTGTCCTGGGTTGCAGCATTAAATGCCTGGCAGAACTGCATAATGTTAACACCCTGAGCACCGAGTGCTGGGCCAACTGGAGGTGCAGGATTTGCAGCACCAGCAGGGATTTGCAATTTAACAAAGCCCGTTGCTTTCTTCTCAGCCATTTCAGTAATCCTTTCGACTGATAATTTGTTTACCACTTAATATTACAAGCATCATCTCTGAGAAGCCCTGTCCACATACAGGCAAAGAGGATACGTTGTGTGCAAATAATCGCTAAAACGTGAACTAGATTTTAGCTACCTGATCAAATGCAAGTTCAACAGGGGTTTCACGACCAAAGATGGAAACCAAAACCTTAATCTTGCCAGATTCAGGAGATACCTCAGATACCACACCATCGAACTCTGCAAGAGGACCAGAGATAACTTTTACGCTCTGGCCTACTTCCAAGGAAGTGGAAGTCTTCTTTGGTGCCTCACGAGAAGTACGTTTCATAATCTTGTTGTACTCTTCGCGGGTAAGAGGTACGGGATTTCCCTGAGATCCTACAAAGCCGGTAACGCCTGGGGTATTGCGAACTGCTGCCCAACTGCGGTTATCAAGCTCCATACGAACTAAAACATAACCAGGGAAAACTTTCTTTTCGCTGTCTACGCGACGGCCACCGTCTTTAATTTCGGTAACGCTTTCGGTAGGAATTTCAATAGCGAAAACATTGTTTTCGAGACCCATGGTCTCAATGCGGGTTTCAAGATTTTTCTTGACCTTATTCTCGTAACCGGAATAGGTGTGTAGTACATACCATTTTTTAGCCATTTAACTAAGCTCCCAAGCTAGAGATCGCATAAAGAAGTGGAGTTACAACTCCGTCATCCAAAACAACACAGAAAAGACCGAAGAAAATCAAAGCAGACACAACAACGCCAGTCCACTGAAGAACATCTTTCTTGGTTGGCCAAGTTACACGTCTCATCTCGGAACGAATGTCAGAAATGAAACCAAAGCGACGGGAATCCTCACGGATGTGCTTACGAGCCAATGCTTTGCGCTCGCGCTCCTCTGCCTTTGCCTTCTCTTCCTTACGCTCTTCACGTTCAGCTTTCTTGGCAGCAAAGAAACCTTTAGACTCCTCTTCTACCTCAGGCATAGCTTCAGCGCGTTTTGCTGCTTCTTTCTTTGCCTGACGATTAGCGGATGCCTTAGCCTTTTGAGTTTTTGATTTTTTTGCCATATTTCTTCCTGCTCTGGAAAAATTTTAAAATGTCTATAACGCCAAACAAGCAGCCCTAAAGCTGCTCATTACCAAACAAGCTGGCAGGCCAGGAGGGACTCGAACCCCCAACCAACGGTTTTGGAGACCGCCGCTCTACCATTGGAGCTACTGGCCTATCTTGTTTCTAAATCCTTGATCTTAGCGAGTTTCTTTGTGCATAGTGTGGGTGTTGCACCACTTGCAGTATTTCTTGAACTCGATACGATCAGGATTGTTCTGCTTGTTCTTCTTGGTCGTATAGTTGCGGCGCTTGCACTCAGTGCATGCCAAAGTGACCAAAGTACGCATGAATTCTCCTTATATAACTATTCGTGCGCTTGCATTTACACATGAACATTCATTAGAGGGCCCGCCGAAGCGGGCCCTAGAATTTCTTAATAACTATAAGTTATTTGATGATGCTGGTGATTCGACCAGAACCTACGGTGCGGCCACCTTCACGGATAGCGAAGCGGAGGCCTTCCTCCATAGCGATTGGGTGAATGAGTTCACCGCGAAGCTCTACGTTGTCACCAGGCATAACCATCTCGGTGCCCTCTGGGAGGTGAGCGATACCGGTTACGTCAGTGGTGCGGAAGTAGAACTGTGGACGATAGCCATCGAAGAATGGGGTGTGACGGCCGCCCTCT
>JBJEKV010000190.1:0-2303 GCA_051878815.1 Anaerotardibacter sp.
TCATTTAGCGGAGTTTTATACGCAGGGATCGTTTCGGGGTGAGGCTCTCACCGGTGAAGGCATTTTAAAAGCACGAGCAGAGCAGTCAATCCCTTTGATTATTACGCCTCACTTAGGAGAAGCGGCACGACTATGTAAGGCTGCTGGCGTAGAGACACAAACTCAGGAAGAGAAGGCAAGCCAGCTTGCGAAAGCGTACGGAGCAACCGTGGTCTTAAAGGGTCCTGATACGATTATTGCTGACGAATCTCAATGGTATGTCATGACGAAAGGCACTGCTGCACTTGCTAAAGCAGGTACGGGAGACGTTTTGGCGGGAATGATTGCCGCACTTTTGGCTCAGGAGCTTTCCGCTTTTGATGCTTCTTGTTTGGGAAGCACGCTCCATGCGGTAGCCGGCGTGTGTGCGGCAAGCCAGCTGACAGAAATATGTGTGACTCCAGAAGACGTTGTCTCGCATATCCCTGCCGCCATTGCGCATGTAAGTTAAAGAAGCGTTCTGACTAAAGTAGGCGCGTGCTGGTAAGTCGCATTAGGCAAGCGTTGGTAAGTCGGATTAGACAAGCGACTAAACCCTATAAGTCAGATTAAAGAAGTGCCTCTTCCCAAAGTGCTTCCTTGAATCCTGGAAGAAGTGGGGCTCCGTCAATGATGAGCAGCGGACGCTTCACGAGCATGCCGTTGCTTGCCAAAAGTTGGTAGGCCTCTTCGTCAGTCATTCCCGCATCGAGCTGATCTTTTACCTTGAGCTCTCTATAAAGCATTCCTGACGTATTAAAAAACTTGCGAAGAGGAAGTCCCGATGCCTGATGCCATGCCTTTAGCTCTTCAGCAGTTGGATTGTCTTCTACGATATGTCTGTCAGTGTAGGTGATGTCGTGGCTATCAAGCCAAGAACGTGCCTTTTTGCAGGTTGAGCACTTTGGATACTCCAAAAACAGTACCTTCATGAGAAGCCTTTCTGAATAGTTTTATCAAAGCAGTGTGCTTGCCAACGCAAATACGCTCGCTAAAACGCTTGCTAACCTTCGAATGCTAAAATTCTTGCTCGCAAACTGTTTTCACTAGTGAGGTATTCGCCAATAAAAAAGCACCCGTTAGCTAGTGCGAACAGAGGCTAACGAGTGCAAAGATAAACAAGCGCAAACAAACTAGCTTTCGAAAGCTATTATGGACGACTTAATCCATCTACGCCAATAATTTGACCAGAAATATACGAAGCTAAATCACTTGCAAGGAAGAGATAAGCATTAGCAATATCCTGAGTAGTTCCCATGCGACCAAGAGGGATGCTTGCAATAAGAGGTTTGATTACTTCCTCAGGCAAGTTGTCTACCATGTCGGTATGGGTTACGCCTGGTGCAACTGCATTTACGCGAATTCCGTCAGGTGCTAATTCTCGTGCAAGAGAAAGAGTAAGTCCGTTAACTGCGAACTTTGAAGTTGGATAAGCGCAACCACGTGGTTGACCATAACGACCTACCATTGAGCTGGTGTTGATAATGCAGCCGCCGCCCTGTTCCTTCATGATTGGAGCAACTGCCTGGCAAGCAAAGAATACAGAGTTTACATTAAGGTCCATAACGCGCTTGAACTCTTCTGAATCATATTCGTAAATTGATTCACGGCCAGAAACGCCTGCGTTGTTGCCAAGAATATCAATGCGGCCCCATTTTTCTTTTACGGCAGCAAACTCTTCTTTTACGGAAGCAGGGTCGGACATGTTAGGCCAAATGCCCATAACTTCCCATTCTGGGTTTTCTTCCAAAAGTTTTGCTACTGCAGCATCAGCGGTTGCTTGTCTTGAGCCGCAAAGAGCAACCTTTGCACCATTCTGAAGGAAGGTACGAACAATATCGAAACCGATTCCTCTAGTGCCACCGGTAATAATGGCAACTTTACCTTCGAGCATTCCCATAATGAAACCCCCTTTGTTTCGATGAGTGTGCAGCAAGTCTGCACAGAAATGCTTGTCTTGTTACTAATAAAAGTTCTCAGTAACAGGTTTAATTATAGCTTGTTTTAGGCGAACTGCTTCTACGAACAGCGGAAATGATAGGTATATATGAGAGGAAAGAAGCGGAATGTAATAAGACAAGTTTTGCAAAGATTTTGCATTCTCCTTTCGCGTGTTTGACGCCCGTAAAAAACAATTGGCATGAACAAAATTTGAAGGGAGAAATGCGTGGATATTGCTATCGCAAGCGTATTGAGTGCTATTGTGGCAGATCCGATTCTTGGATTAATTATCGTACTTTGTTTGGGCGCCACCATTGTAAACGGCGCTACCGATGCACCGAATG
>JBJEKV010000191.1:0-10015 GCA_051878815.1 Anaerotardibacter sp.
ATTTTCCTTGTGTTACAACTCTTTTCCATGATGGTTAACAATCGAGCTTGTAACAAAACAAGTAATCTTTGGGTGCAACAATCTTCCTGTCAAAAGTGAACAAAAGTTTTTTGAGAAGGAGGACGCACATGTTTGACACGGGTTCAACCGCATTCATGATGATCTGTGCAATGTTGGTGTTGCTTATGACACCGGGTGTTGCATTCTTTTATGGTGGTTTAGCGCGTCGCAAAAACGTCATTAACACAATGTTCATGTCTTTTGTTGTTATCGGCGTTGTAGCAATTTGCTGGATTCTTGCTGGCTGGAGTTTTGCTTACGGTGGCGACGGTTCCAACCCATTCTTTGGCGGTTTTGATCAGTTAGGTTGTTTGTCGGCAACACAAGATATGATTGCTGAAGCAGCTGAGGTTCCCGAGGATGCTACTTATCCTGCAATGATTGACATTGTATTCCAGGCAGCATTCGCAATGATTACCTGCGGTATTATTGGTGGCTCTTTGGCAGGACGTATGAAGTTTGGTCCATTTGTAGCCTTTATCGCAATTTGGGTATTGTGCATCTATGCTCCATTGGCTCACATGGTATGGGGCGGCGAAGGTTCCTTTATTGGTGACTACATTGGCGCACTCGACTTTGCTGGTGGCGACGTTGTTCATATCAGCTCTGGTCTTACTGGTTTGGTACTCTGCCTCTTGCTTGGTAAACGTAAGGAATTCGGTACCGTAAACCATCGTCCACACAACGTACCTATGGTTGTTTTGGGCGCAACTCTTCTTTGGTTCGGTTGGTTCGGCTTCAACGGTGGTTCCGAATTTGCAGCTGACGGTATTGCAGCTTTGGCAATTCTTAACTCCGTAGTAGCTTCTGGTGCAGCTTTGGCATCTTGGATGATTGTTGAGCGCATCAAGGTTGGCAAGCCAACTTTGGTTGGTGGCGCAACCGGTCTTGTAGCAGGTTTGGTTGTAATTACTCCAGCTGCAGGTTTTGTTGAGCCATGGGCAGCGATTGTAATGGGCTTGATCGTTTCCCCAATTTGCTATTTCGCAATCTCTTTTGTAAAGGCAAAGCTTGGTTACGACGACGCATTGGACGCATTTGGTTGTCATGCAGTAGGCGGCGTAGTTGGTGGTATCTTAACTGGTATCTTCTGCGTACCTGAGTTGTCCTGGACTGATTTCGGTGGTTTGCTCTACACTGGTGATCCTACCTTGTTAGTTGCTCAGCTCATTGGTATTGCAGTAACCGTAGTATTTGTTGCAATTGGTACCGCTATTATTGGCTTGATCCTCAAGCTCATCTTCAAGGGCAGCTTGCGTGTAAGCAAGGAAGAAGAGATGGCAGGTATGGACATGGCAAATCATTCCGAATCTGCATACCCAGCATTCAATGGTATGGACTAAGGAAAGGGGAACTAAATGAAGCGTATTGCAGCTGTTGTTCGTCCTGAAAAGCTTGAGATTTTGAAGGAAGCTCTTTTCCAGGCAAACATTTCAGGCATGACTATCTATCAGGTTTATGGCTGTGGAAATCAGCATGGTTGGACCGAATATTTCCGTGGTTCAGAAGTTTTCGTAAACATGGTTCAGAAGGTAAAGTTCGAAATCATTGTTGACGATGATCGTGTAGATGAAATTGTTGACGTAATTGTTAACACTGCACGTACCGGAAATGTTGGTGACGGTAAGATCTTTATTTCCGATGTTGAGAGCGTTGTACGTATTCGTACCGGCGAAACTGACGGCGAAGCAGTTTAGTGAACGGACAGTACACAGACTAAAGCGTGTCAGTTTAAACATAAACATCATTTATTTAATGAAAGGGCTTCATCATGAAGCCCTTTTTCATACTGAAGTGGTATAGTATTTAGTCATCGTAAAGAAGAAAGGAAACAAGATGACACGCAAGATTGCTATTTTCGATACTACCTTGCGCGATGGTGAACAGTCACCTGGCGCTTCTATGAATTCTGAAGAAAAACTAGTAATTACGCGTCAGCTACTTCGTTTGGGAGTAGACGTTATTGAAGCAGGTTTCCCAGTATCTTCTCCTGGTGACTTTAAGAGTGTTCAGTCTATTGCTGATGAAGTAGGAGATCGCGCTATTGTTTGTGCTCTTACCCGTGCAGTAGAAAAAGACATTGATTCAGCTGCTGATGCTTTGTCTAAATGTGCTCGTCCTCGTATTCACACTGGTATTGGTGTTTCCAACAGCCATATTTATGACAAGCTTCGTACCACCCCTGAAAAGATTCTTGAGCGTGCAGTTAACGCAACCAAGTATGCAAAGAAGTACTGTGAAGATATTGAATTCTACTGCGAAGATGCTGGTCGTAGTGATTATGAATTTTTGGCTAAGGTTTGCGAAGCAGTAATTGCTGCTGGTGCAACCGTTGTAAATATTCCTGATACTACGGGCTATTCTCTTCCAGACGAGTATGGTCGTCGTATCAAGTTCTTGATGGAAAATGTTTCCAACATTGATAAGGCAACCATTTCCGTTCATTGCCACAATGACCTTGGTATGGCAACGGCACTTTCCTTGGCAGGTGTTATGAACGGTGCTGGTCAGATTGAATGTACCATCAATGGTTTGGGCGAGCGCGCTGGTAACACTGCTATGGAAGAAGTAGTAATGGCTATCAAGATGCATGGTGACGAACTTGATGCTCATACTGACATCAACACTCGTGAGTTCATCCGTGCTTCTAAGTTGGTATCTTCTATTACGGGCTTTGTTGTTCAGCCTAACAAGTCTATTGTTGGTGCTAACGCATTTGCTCATTCTTCTGGTATTCACCAGGACGGCGTTATCAAGGCACGTTCTACCTACGAAATTATCGACCCAGCTGAGGTTGGCGCAGGTCAGAGCTCTATCGTATTGTCTGCACGTTCTGGTCGTGCTGCTCTTCGCCATCGTCTTGAGATTCTTGGCTACAAGATTGAAGGCCAGGAATTCGAAGATCTCCATACTGCATTCTTGGATTTGGCGGACAAGAAGAAGGAAGTATACGACGAGGATCTTGAATCTCTCGTTGGTGAGCAGGGACGTAGCCAGGAAGCAACCTACACCTTGAAGGGTGTTCAGATTTCTTGCGGTCAGCCACTCGTTCCTACTGCAACCGTTACCTTGGAAGATGCAAATGGCAATGAATTTGTTGCTTGCTCTGTAGGTACTGGTCCTGTAGATGCTTTGTACAAGGCAGTTAATGAGATTGTTGACATCAACAATGACCTCACTGAGTTCTCTGTACAGTCTGTAACTCGTGGTATTGATGCATTGGGTGAAGTAACTATTCGTGTAACTTCCGAAGATGGTGAAATCTTTACCGGACGTGGCGCAGACGGTGACATTATTGTTTCCTCTGCAAAGGCATATCTCAACGCTTTGAATCGTCTTATTGCAAAAAAGCACTAAATAAGGATTAGCAAGTGTTTTGTTTATATTGCGGAACGAAGGTTGACGAAGAACATCAGGATGCTTGCGAAAACTGTGGCATGACGCTTGCAGAAATGCGTTTACGTATTGCTCGTGCTGAAGAAATGATTACGTATGCTGACACGGTTGGCCCTTCTGAGACACAGAAGTTGCCACCCGTGTCTTTTCGTCACTATACGGATTTGCAGGGAAATCCTATTGATCCTGCTCAAGCAATTCAGTATGAGGGAACCATTTCTGCTCCTTCAGGAGTTGATTTAAATGACTTGCCTCAAATTGCTTCCGAAGATCCGTATCTCACCATGCCTATTCAAAAGATTGTTTCTCAAAAGGGTGAAGTGGTTGTTGATTTAGATAACGAACTGCGTACCTATGTTCAGCCAATTGAGCAAAAGTCGCACAAGCTCTCTATTGCTATTGGTATCATCATTGCGCTGCTAATAGTAATTGCTGTGATGGGGTATATGCTTGCTACTAAATAGCATGCTGTTGGGTGTGGATAGCGTGTTTTTACTGAAACACATTGCTAATTAAACAAAGCGCGTAAGATTTCACATCAAAATTCAGCTTAATGGTGGCTTTTCTTGGTGAATTTTTGAATACTAGATATTTTTTTTGAAACATGGTATAAATAGAGTGCTGTTTGGCAGTACATACTTTCGAAGTTTTTAAGGAAGTGGGTTTTACCCGCTTCTTTTGTTTGTTTACACATATAGGAGGGGAGATGCTCGGAAAGAAAGAACAATTTCTGCTAGATTCGCTTGCACCTAAAGCGGAAGCGCAGGGTATTGAAATTGTTACTATTGAGCTGGTTGGTTCAAAGAAAGCACCCACTATCTGCGTATATATTGACTGCGAAGGTGGAGTAAGTTTCGACATACTTGCACAATCTCAGGTGTGGATTAATGAGGTAATGGATGAAATTGACCCATTTCCTGGTCCATACACCTTGCAAGTGTCGTCTCCAGGGCTTGATAGGCCACTGCGAACCTTAGAACATTTCGAGCGTTTTGCAGGGGAGAAAGCTGCTCTTTCGTTAAGAACTCCTTATCAGTCCCGCTCAAAATGGGAAGGAATCTTAAAGGGTGTCGATAACGAAAATGTTTTGTTAGAAGTTGATGGCATTGTTGAGGAAATCCCTCACAGCCATATTAAAAAAGCGCACGTAATTGCGACTATAGATTTTAATGCTTAGAAAGGACGAGTTGTGGCTACCTCCGAACTCATTGAAGCTCTTCAGGCTTTAGCTCACGAACATAAGATTGACGAATTCTATCTTATTGAACGCCTTGAGGCTTCTATTGCTAAAAGCTACCAGCACATCTTGGATCTTGAAAACGATGCTCGTTGCATTATTGACCGTAATACCGGCAAAATTTATGTATATGAATTAGTTCCTGTTGGTGAACCTGATGAGGAAACCGGCGAATATACTGAATTTGAAGAGGTTGACGTTACCCCTGATGACGTAAGCCGTACTGCTGCACAGAACGCAAAGAACGTTATTGGTTCTATTGTTCGTGAAGCAGGTCGTCAGTCTATCTACGAAGAGTTTTCTGATCGCGTTGGTGATTTGGTTACGGGTACTGTTCTTCAGGGAACTCCAGATTTCACCATCATCAAGATTCGTGATGGCGTAGAAGCAGAGCTTCCTCATTATGACCAAAAGCGTTATCCAGGTGAGCGCAATGAGCGTCCTCGCAATGAGCGCTACCGCCACAATCAGCGTATTAAGACCTTGATTGTTGACGTTCGTGATCCAAACTCTGATGCACCTAAGACTCGTGGCGAACATGCACGTCCATCCATCATTGTTTCCCGTACTCATCCAGACTTGATTCGTCGTTTGTTTGAGATTGAAGTTCCTGAAATCTATGATGGTTTGGTAGAGATTAAGTCTATCGCTCGTGAACCAGGTGAGCGTTCTAAGATTGCAGTTGCTTCTAGGGAGCCAAATCTTGACCCAGTTGGCGCATGCGTTGGCCCTAAGGGCTCTCGTGTTCGCATGGTTGTTGAAGGTCTTCGCAACGAACGTGTTGACGTTATTCAGTGGGACGAAAACCCTGCAATCTATGTTGCAAACGCATTGTCTCCTGCAAAGGTAACTCGTGTAGACATTGATGCAGAGAACAACTTTGCAACTATCGTTGTTCCTGATGATCAGCTTTCTTTGGCTATTGGTAAGGAAGGCCAGAATGCACGTCTTGCTGCACGATTGACAGGATGGCATATTGATATTAAATCTCCTTCTTTCTTTGATGATTCTCTTATCGATGATGAAGAGATGGTAGAAGAGGAAGATTTTGAATTAGAAAATGAAGAGGCACTTTGCCAATTCATTAATGAAGATGGAACTCGTTGTCGTAATCATGCTCGTCCAGGTTATATGTATTGCGGCATTCATGAGGAATTGGAAGACTAATTAAATGGGCGCGGTGACCAAAGAAAGAACATGCATATGTTGCAGAAACACCCTTACTAAGGGCTCGCTTCTGCGCATTGTTCGCACGCCTGAGGGAGAAGTAAAATTCGACCCAACCAGCCGTGCAAATGGTCGTGGTGCTTATGTTTGTAGTGTTGCCTGTCTTGATAAAGCTTTGAAGACTCATCGCTTGGACCAGGCATTGCGTACAAAAATTTCAAATAACGATTATGAGCGTATTCAGCAAGACATTGTGGATGCGCTTAGTTGCGAGAATAATCGAGACGAGGAGTAAATATGGCCGGCATGCGTGTACATGAATTGGCAAAAGAATTTAACATGACCAGCAAAGAGCTTTTGGCTCGTCTTGCTGACATGAAAATTCCTGCTAAAAGTCATGCCAGCATTTTGCAGGATGCTTACGTGGAGAAGGTTCGCAAGAATCTAGCTCCAGAGATGAATGCAAAAGCTGGAAAAATTGAAGACGAAGAAGCAAAGAAGATTGCTGAGAAAGCTGCAGAAGAGAAGGCACAGAAGGAAGCAGAAGCTGCTGAGCGTCGTGCTGCTGCAGATAAAGAGCGTCAGCTTCGCGAAAAAGAACGTGCTAAAAGAGAATCTTCTGGCAAAAAGCAAAAATATGCAGGACGTCAGCCTAAGACTGATGCTGAATCTGCAGAGGCAGAACCTAAGAAGAAGGTATCCTCGTCACCTTTCGAAAGTCTTGCTTCTCAGATTGAGCGCGAACAGGCTCGTGTTGCTCGGGAAAAAGCAGAAGCTGAAGAGCGTGCTCGTCAGGAAAAGCGTGCTGCTGAAGTAGCTAAGAAACAGGCTGTTGAAGAAGCACTCCATTCTCGCAATAAGAAAAATGCAAAAACCACTCAGAAGCAGGAGAAGAAGCCTGTTAAAGCTGTTCCAACCGTAAAGACCAGCAACTTCTCTTCTCTTCTTGATCAGATTAATAACGAACGCGTACGTTTGCAGAATGAAAAAGCTGAGAATCAGAATCAGAACAATTCTCGCAAGAATAATCGCAACGATAAGAAAAAGGGCAACAAGAAGCAGCGCAAAGCATTTGAGCCAGCTGTTCCAGAGTTAGAGCAAAACGTTAAGAGCGAAGATCGCTATGCTCAGATGGCTGTTAAGGCTGAAGAGCTTCAGCGTGACAAGGTTCTTGCTGAGGCACGTGCGGTTGTTGCTGCAGCTAAGTCTGATGGCGAAGGTCGTCGTCGTAAGCGTAAGGAAAAGCGTGAGCAGGAAGCTCGTGAACGCGCAGAGATGGAAGCTTTGGAAAAAGGCTTAGATCCATCTTTGGTATTGGACGAATCTGTTGTTCAGGTTCCTCAAAGCTCTACTGTTGCTCAGTTTGCTGAATTGTTGGAGGTTTCTCCAAACGATGTAGTTAAGCGCTTGTTCTTGCTTGGCTCTCCACTTACCTTGACTCAGTCTATGTCTGATGAGCTCATCGAGCTTATTGCTGATGACATGGGCCGTAAGGTTCGCGTAGTTTCTCCAGAAGAAGAATACGCAGTTGTATACAACGACACTGAAGACCAGTTGGTTCCTCGTCCTCCTGTTGTTACCGTTATGGGTCACGTTGACCATGGTAAAACTTCCTTGCTTGACGCAATCCGTTCTACCGGTGTTGCTTCAACTGAGGCAGGCGGCATTACCCAGCACATTGGTGCTTCTGTGGTAAACATTGATGGCCGACAGATTACCTTCATTGACACCCCAGGTCACGAAGCATTTACTGCAATGCGTGCTCGTGGTGCTCAGGTAACTGACGTTATTGTTTTGGTTGTTGCAGCAGACGACGGTGTTATGCCTCAGACTATTGAAGCTATCAACCATGCAAAAGCTGCTGATGTACCTATCGTTGTTGCGGTTAACAAGATTGATAAGGCAGGCGCAACCCCTGATCGTGTTCGCCAGGAATTGACTGAGCATGGCATCATCCCTGAAGAATGGGGTGGTTCTAATATGTTCGTTGATGTTTCTGCTCGTCAGAAGCTGAATATTGACGAATTGCTCGAGACCATTCTTCTCCAGGCAGACGTTTTGGAACTCAAGGCAAATCCTGATGCCCTTGCTTCTGGCTTTGTAATTGAAGCAAACCTCGACAAGGGTCGTGGTCCTGTTGCAACCATCTTGGTAAACCGTGGTACTTTGCATCCTGGAGATGTGGTTGTGGCAGGTACTTCTTATGGTCGTGTTCGTGCACTGATTGACCCACGTGGCCGCAATGTTAAGGAAGCACGTCCTGCTGATCCTGTTGAGATTCTTGGTCTTAACTCCGTTCCTACCGCTGGTGACGAATTCAGAGTATTTGAAGACGAACGTGATGCCCGTCGTTTGGCTGAAGAGCGTGCACTTCGTGCTCGTTTGGCTAAGCAGGAAGCTCGTTCACATATGAGCTTGGATGACTTGTTCGCTCGTGTTCAGGAAGGCCAGACTACCGACTTGAACCTCATTGTTAAGGCTGACGTTGGTGGCTCTATTGAAGCTTTGCGTGATGCCTTCAACAAGATGGACCAGTCTGAGGTAAAGATCAATCTCGTTCACTCTGCTGTTGGTGGTATTACTGAAACTGACGTTACCTTGGCAGCTGCATCCGACGCTATCATTATTGGCTTTAATGTTCGCCCTACTGGTAAGACTCGTGAGGTTGCTGAACGCGAAAAAGTTGATATTCGTCTCTATCGTGTTATTTACCAGGCAATCGAAGATATTAATGCTGCACGTGTTGGTCTTCTTTCTCCTGATATTGTTGAGAAAGATACCGGTATCGCTGAAGTTCGTGACACCTTTAAGGTTCCTAAGGTTGGCGTTATTGCTGGTTGTTATATCACCGAGGGTGAAATTTCTCGTGATGATAAGGTTCGCATCGTTCGTGACGGTACCGTTGTATACGAAGGCGAGATTGGTTCTTTGCGTCGCTTCAAGGATGACGTTAAGACGGTTGCTCGTGGTTATGAATGCGGTATCGGCATTGCGGGCTACCAGGACCTCAAGATTGGTGACACCATCGAAGGTTACCGAATCATTGAGGTAGAAAGAACTGAGTAATATGAAACAGAATTCATCTAGTCGTCGCGTAAATGAACAGGCTCGTGAAGTAATTGCAACCATTTTGCTTTTCGAGATTTCTGATCCTCGTTTAAGTCTTGTGACTATTACGGGTTGTGAAGTAAGCTTTGACAGAAGTTTCTGCAATGTGTACTACACAACTGATAAAAAGAAATATGACGATACTGCTGCTGCTTTCCAGGCTGCAGCAGGTCGTATCCGTTCATTGATGGCAAAGAAGCTTTCTTGGAGAGTTGCTCCAGAACTTCGCTTCATTCTTGATGAAACAGTTGACCAGGCAGAACGTATTTCTGATGCCCTGGCTGCTGATGCGAAAAGGAATAATGCGTAATTTATGCTTACCCCTCAATCAAATGTAACGTTAGCTGAAATTGCTTCATGTATACGTTCTCATAACAGCTTTGTATTGTGCGGTCATGTAAACCCTGATGGGGACTGTCTTGGTTCCCAGGTTGCCATGGCCGCATTATTGCGTCTTCTTGGTAAAGAGGTTGTTTGCTTATTGGCAAAACCAAATCCGGTTGAAGTAAATCTTTCTTTTCTCATGGAGAAAGAAGCGTTTGTTTTTGCTAAAGATTATCAGGGACAATCAGAGGTGTTTATTGCTCTCGATGTTCCTACAACAGAACGCCTTGGTGATGCAGCTTCAATCTTAAAAAACACACCAGTCTCTTTGACTATTGATCATCATGCCTGTGATACTTCTATGACTGATATGGTGTATGTAGATCCTGCTTCTCCTGCATGCTGTTCGCTTGTATGGGAAGTGGCAAAGGAACTTGATGCAATCGATGAGACCGTAGCGCTTGGTTCGCTGACCGGCTTGATGACTGATACCGGTCGTTTTGCGTATCAGAACACAACACCAGAGTCTTTTATTGCCGCAGCTGAAATGATGCGTCATGGTGCTGATCCCGCTTTAATTTCTCGTGAGTTTTTCCAGAATAGAACCCTTGCTTCCTACAAGCTTGAGCAGCGCATGCTTGAGCGTTTAGTCTTGTGCGAAGAAGGCACGTTTGCTTATTCCTATTTGTCTCAAGCAGATTTCCAGGAATTGAATGCCATTAA
>JBJEKV010000192.1:0-2298 GCA_051878815.1 Anaerotardibacter sp.
GGATAACCGCATAGCGGCGCAAGGGGGGCAGCCCCTTGTTTGGAACATAGTGATCAGGAACGAGGGCAATTTTAGTTGGATCAAAAACTTTATCTACACCAATTTTGTTAAATTCTTTAATAGCAATAGGAGTTGTAACATCGTTAGACAAAACCAAATCGAGATTGCACTCGATTAGCTGACCAGGAACCACTTCTTCTAAGCCTGCATGAGCAGCAAGAATTTTTTCGGCCATAGTCATAGGACGCGCCATAATCTCTCCTCCATATCTTTAATCTATTCATATTGTCAACACGAAATTGTACCATTTTATGTAGGACTTACTGTGCCACTAACACAGGAAACGGCCTTTTTTCTAGAGAACAGAACGGTTACGAGCATGAAATAAAGAAAATGGAGAGAAAAGTAGTTTTTGAAGACGAAAACTGTACAGCAAATTAGTGTGTTTCATGCATTTCGCGCGTGCTGTGTAAAACGTCTTTAACTACTATCAAGACCAATACTCAGAAAGGAATTAGCGCGTTTCTTGCAATTCGTACATTTCGTGCATATCACTCGAAGCGTCTTTATCAACAGTAGCCTTTTGCGCATGAGGAACATGAATAACAACCGCAGGCTCACCCGGATGAGTTGAAAGATGGATAGAAGAAGCATCTGAAGCAGGCGATTCCTTCTCGACAGAAGCACCATCATATGGCGAAGTAGCCACATCAGAACTGAGTGATTCCGAATCTTCGCTCTCCGAAACAGAAGCTGCTTGGAGATTTTTCTCATTGCCAGAAATTTGCTCCTGCGCTTTTTCACCCTTAAAAGTCTTAGTGAAATTGATGAGCACTGCACCAATCAAAAATGGCATCCAGAATACAATGCTGCGATATACCAAGCCAATAGCCATACCCGCAGCTGCGGTTTCGCCAAACATAACGAATGCAGCCAAGACTGCCGCCTCTACCACACCTACACCCTGAGGAGTGATTGAAACCATAGCAAACAAAGTTGCTACCACATAGCCACAAATCAGCGCCTGAATATTGGTAACGCCAAAAGCAAATCCTACCAAACAAAATGCGCTTAACTCGCACAGACTTGCAACAACCGAACAGCCAAACGCTTTTAAGGTCTCTCGAGGACTATTCCAAATTAAACTTCCTGCCTGAGAGAACGAGTATGCCGTACCTTCAGCCCAAGGATTGAGAGGTTTTCTGTTGAGCTTCAAAAGGATTCGATTTACCAAGTTCTCAAAAAACGTCAGAACTGAGATTAAAACCTGAGGCTTCTTGCTACCAATAACCATGATCAAAATCATGGTGCCCACAATGCAGCCTACCAACAAGCTAAGCAGATACCACGCAGGTGACAGACCGCAGAAAATGAGCAAGAAGGTAAATCCTAAAAGGGTGATGATAGTAAAGCCTGAATCTACCGTTGTTTGCATCAAAAGTGACGCACTCACACTTTTTCCTGGAGCAATTCCTCTTCGTCTTGCATCGTCTACTACCAAAGAAGTACCAGCAAGATTTAGTGAAGGAGCAAGGGTATTCATAAAGAAGGTTCCGAACACCAAAGGAAGCGTATCGCGTGGGCTGATTGTTTCATGAACAGCCCTGAACGAAAAATGATAGGCATAGCTTTGAGCAAAATACTTTCCGAGCTGGGTGCATATTGCTAGAACAAGAGGAATCATTGCCCCTTGCTGAAGCACTTCAAACAACTCAGTGAGCTGATCTCCTCGCATGAAAATCACGGCGAGAACAATAACCAGCACCAAACCAATCAATAATTTGCGCAAATTTGAATTCATCTATCTATATTCATTAAGGATTTGTAGTAATTAACATCCCCAGAGGAGAAAAATGCGTGAAATATTCTATCATGTAAGAGCTGTAGGTTACTTCATATAAAGACAAACCAACAGAAACACAATAGAATCAAATGTCCAATATTAAAGAATCGTTGGAAAGGAACATAATGCCAGCATTACCAATTCTTTCTAAGACAAATCGCAGCTTTAGAAAGTTTAAGGGAAACTATCCACTTTCTGAAGAATACGCAAAGAAGTTTATTGATTATGCACGCACTGCAGCAAGCGCTCGTAACTTGCAGCCTTTGAAATACCACATCGTTATTGATAAAGAAGAACGCGAAAAGGTATTCCCTCTTCTCAGCTGGGCAGGCTACATCTCTGACTGGAATGGTCCAGCAGAAGGTCAGCGCCCAACTGGTTATATCATCATGTGTAATGACACTACCTTGTGCCCTAACACCACTAATGCGCTTATTGATGCGGGTATTGCAGCA
>JBJEKV010000193.1:0-2288 GCA_051878815.1 Anaerotardibacter sp.
AACCCATAACAAGAGCCAATCTTCCTGCCATAGGAGCATCCCAAATGCATTCGGTAGCCTGTTCGCTTGCACCAGCAACCCAGAAGTTCTCCTGCTTTAAGCGATCAATATACTGAGCCAAATTGCTTACCTGGGTAACTGGAATGTGAGAGATTGCACCCGCAGAGCTCTTATAGGTTGCAGCCGTTACGCGAGCGCTTCTCTTGTTAGGAATTACGATTCCTGCAGCGCCAACAATTTCAGCGCTTCGAGCGATAGCGCCCAAGTTACCCGCGTCAGTAATGTGATCCAAGATGATAATGAGCGCGTTGCCATCATTTTCTTCAGCCATTTTCTGAGCACGGTCAATGATAGCGCCACCACTTACGTATTCGAACGGTTTTGCCTCAAGCATCAAGCCCTGATGAGAACCGCGTTCGGAGCGCTTATCCATTTCACTTCTGCGAACCTGCTTTACGGAAACGCCCATTCTGTGTGCACGCTTCACAATATCAGAAAGCAGTTTGTCATTATTGATGCCTTCAGCAACGTATAAGCACTTAACCGGAACACCGCACTTCAGTGCTTCCATTACCGGACGTTTACCTTCAATATATTCAGCCATAGGAATCCCTATCTTTTCGCGTTTTATCGTTTTCAAATTAAGAGACAATCAAGCCTCTTATTACCTCCAAAAGTGTAACATGGCACCGGGCCATTTTTAAATCAGGGCTTCAAAAGGCACGTAAATACGGTATAATCTTTATTCCACAAAGCAATGCTTTGTACACGCTGGCCCATCGTCCAACGGCAGGACCCTGGTTTTTGGTACCAGTTATGTAGGTTCGAATCCTGCTGGGCCAGCCAGTCTATCTATTCAAACGCCACCGTTTCAGGTGGCGTTTTTTATTCCCGTAAGGTTTCCTTTTTACGAAAAGCTTCTCATTAGCTCAGAGCTTCCCCTTTGCGCAAGCCTCCCCTACGCGCAAAGACCCTTCCGCGCGCAAAGTCTCTTTTATTCGCTGAGAGCTTCTTTGTGCAAGGCTTCTTCTTTCAGAGCCTCTTCTTCGCCTACTGCCATAAAGGCCGTGCCTGCAATAACGCACAAAACACCAAGACCCATAAAGATTGTAAACGGCTCATGCCATACCACCATGCCAATAATGATGGTACCTACTGTGCCAATGCCGCCCCAAATACCATACGCGAGTGCCAAAGACATATGCTCCAAGCATTTCGTAAAGACAGCAAAGCAAATTGCGTACCCAACAATCACTACAATTGAATACGGGAGAACCGTAAATCCTTCGGATAATTTGAGCGAAGTAGTAGCAACCAATTCGAATGCGATTGCAATAAAGATCTGGATCCATGCTTTCTTATTATTCATGTTTATGCACCCAACCTTAACAACACAATGCCCACTACAATAAGAACCATGCCAATCACTTTTTTGCTGTTGAATTTCTCCTTCCAGACAAGGCGACTCACAAAAGCAGTCAGTACAATTGCCAAACTACTCCAAATTGCATAAGTAATACCCAATGGCAAAGTCATGAGAACAATACTCATAATCGAGAACGAGACTGCGTAGCCCACCACAATGCCAATAATCCAAGGTTTTTTCTTAAACCCTTCTGAGAGTTTCATGCTGGTATCTGCAAACACTTCAAAACAAATTGAAACAAGCAGCAGAACCCAAACCATAAAAACACTCCTTTCGAAACTAAAGACGGCCACTGAAACCAGTAGCCGCTCAAAAATATTCATATGTCACATTCAGACTAGAAGACTATGCCTAAGAAATCAAAGGCCAAGCCCCACAAAACACCAATTACAAACAATACGCATACAATTCCCACATTATTTTTAGTAGGTCTATTAGCGCGGAAGAGGACGAGCAAGCCAACACCTGCTGCAACAAGCAAACCAGCCATCATCGAACCAGTGGAAATAGCACCTTCCAAGAAGAGTTCAGTGATAACAACACTTGCCGCACAGTTTGGAATCAAGCCCACACACGCACTCGCAAAGACCGACAACGCAGGAACGCTTGAGAGGAACTCAGCCAAAACTTCTTCGCCCACAAATTCAATAACACCATTGAGCACCAGGGTGATCAAGAAAATAAAGAGCGTTACTTGAGCAGTGTGGATCAAGGAGCTTCTCATAATCGAGTTGCTCGAACCACAGCAATTGCCATGCTCGTGTGTATGCGCGCAAGCAAAATCTGCCTCGTGTTCATGTTCGCAGTGCTGATCCAAACAGCAATCCGCATTGAGTGCCTTGCCTTCTCGCTTACATTCGTG
>JBJEKV010000194.1:0-2277 GCA_051878815.1 Anaerotardibacter sp.
CACTTCCCGAAGTATAGAACTGATACTCAGGAATATGGTTTGGCTCTGCACAATTTCCCTGGCGAATAAGCATGTCTTTACAATCGGCTGCAACTTCGGATGCTGAAGAAACGAGCACTACATTTACCCCAATTACTCCCCCAATAAGAGCTTTCAGTAAAGGAAAATGAGTGCAGCCCAAAACGAGCGTATCGATATTGCATTTCCTTAGCGGATCAAGATAATCCTGCGCAATCTCTTGGAATTCAGGGCGAATATACACCTTAGAAGCAAGTGAGGTGTAATTTTCAATTGGACCCTTTGCCATACGAATGCCCAGTTCGGCAATTTCAACAAAACGAGGAGTAGCAACGGAAAAGACGGTTATGCCTGCATCAATATTGCGAATTGCCTGTGTATAGACTCCCGATTCAACCGTTCCTTTAGTGGCAATAACTCCAACACGCCTGTTTTTTGTTGCGCGCGCCGCAGCACGAGCACCTGGCTCCACAACGCCTAATACTGGCAAGTCAAACGTCTGCTGCGCCATAGTCAAACCTGCTGCTGTTGCGGTGTTACAGGCGATGACAATCATTTTGACGCCCTGTTTAACCATCCAGGAGCAGATATCTTTTACATACCCCTTAACCTCTTCTTGAGAGCGAGGTCCGTAAGGGCAGTGATTCGTATCGCCGAAATAAATGATGCTTTCATGAGGAAGGGCCTTCATAATTTCGCGCGCTACGGTAAGGCCACCAAAGCCCGAATCGAACACGCCTATTGGTGCATTATTGTACGAACCACTTCGCACGCCACTAATGCCCTCTTCTTGGACACCAAAAAAGCGATATGTTTCTTCTTGCGCCATAAGCCATCCTCAAAAAGTTGAGCTCGAAGCCACGTGCAAGCTCAAGGTTAATCTTAGCTATGAGTAATTACGCAGGTATTGATAGGAAGATTTTCGTAGAACCACTTAGCGTCGTTGTACGACAAGTTAACACAGCCATGGGAGCCGCTGGACAAATACCTATTTCCTCCAAACGAAGACTGCCAGGTTGCGTCATGCAAGCCAACGCTATTACCAATAAATGGCATCCAGAAGCTTACTTTTGTCTCGTAAGTTGGTTTGCCTTCTTCATCCTTAGTGCTTGAAACCAAGGTTGCAGGAGACTGCTTGAGACGCAAGTAGTATGAACCCTGTGGAGTTGCTCGTCCTGCCGTAGGAAGGCCAGTTACGCAGTTGCATTCATACAAGAGTTCATCGGATGCACTGTAATAGCGAACGCGCTGTTCGGTAATATCAACATCAACATAGGAACCAAAATCACGACCTCCTGCTGGAGTGTAGCGATCAGCGGTTTGGCTACAAGGAATATCAATGGTTTCGTAATTCTTTGCAGTAATCTGGTTGAAGATGGTTTCTTCTAAACCTTTAGTATCAACCTTCCAACCATACACACCACCCGTAACGGTGCACTGCTTTCCATCAGCGCGAACCCAGGTCTTAGTTGAGCCAGCAGTGTTCATGTCTTTTGAAAGCTCATTAACCCACTGAGTAAGGAGTTCAACGCTAAGGGTTGCTTCAAGGTTTTCGTCTAGCACAACCCACGAAGCAATAGTCTTCTTATCAATAGTGCCACCATCAACGGTTCCGTTCATAGTGAGAGGAATTTCGCCCTCAATATAGCCATTTGCGGTCTCAACTGCTTTCTGCAAACGAGGATCATCAGCCGTAATGGTTGGCTTAATGAAGTCATCATTTGTTACCACGTAGTGAGAAGAAACCACATGGATTGCTTCTTTTACGGACTCCTTGTACGTTTCAGCATCAAGCTGTTTACCATACACCTGAGGGGTAAGGAAGAATGTTTGGAAATCCTCGTTATACGTAATGGCTGCATCTGCAGATGGCTCTGCCGTTGGATTCCACTGGGCAATAGAAGTATCCAAAATGGTGTTGAGCGCCTCTTCATTAAAAGCTGCGCGAACCACATTACTTACATCATGCTCTTGGAAAATTTCGTAAGGCCATGCCCAGAAATTCTGGCTTGCGCAGGCATCTTTCTTAACGGCTTCCTTATCAATTTCGATATCAATTTGATCTCCCGAAATAGTGAGCTGGTAGTCACACACATCTGAAGAAATATCAAGGCGATAGTCAGCAATGCGTCCGTCTAACTCTCGTGCAAAATCTTCGCTCGATTCCCAAGAAACGTCATGAGAGCCGAAGGTTGAATTTGGGAAGAAATGGCCCCAAAACCAGACACAACCTGCTAAATAAACAAGTGCAAGAACACC
>JBJEKV010000195.1:0-2257 GCA_051878815.1 Anaerotardibacter sp.
GGCGCTGACCTGCGTCAACGCCTAAAATCAGACACACTTTTTGTCCGCTATCCCTAAAAGGGCCTCTGACGAGGCCCTTTTACTAAGAGAGATAGGTTTTTAACCGAAAAGGTTTTTTATTACTTGTCTTTCTTTCGCTTGATAAGCGCACACGCAGAAACGGTGCCAGAAAGAGCAATGAGGGCAATTGCATTAGGAAGAACCATAAGCTGGTTAAACATGTCAGCCAATTCCCAAACTAAATCGTTCGACAGGAGGCAGCCAAGGAAGATGAATGCTAATGCGATCACGGTAAATACCGGAATGGCCTTTTTGCCGAAGAGGTATTCAACGTTGAGCTTTGCAAACAAGTTCCAAGAAAGAATGGTAGAGAATGCAAAGAACAACAAGCAGATTGCAACGAATGCATTACCAAGGAATGGGCCCATCATGGAAGCGAAGGAAAGCTGAATGATGTTGGTCTTATCAATGCCATCCCACATGCCCTGAGCAATTGCGCCATCGCCAACAAAGAAGCAGGTGATAGCAATAAGAGCAGTGATGGTAACTACGACAAAGGTGTCAATGAATACCGCAATAATTGCAACAACACCCTGGTCGTGAGGATCTTTTACGTTTGCCAATGCATGAGCGTGTGGAGTGGAGCCCATACCAGCTTCGTTAGAGAAAAGACCGCGCTTTGCGCCCTGAGAAAGAGCTGCCATCAAACCGAAAGCAACGCCGCCAACCTCAGCCTGTGGGTTGAATGCACATTCGAAAATAAGAGCGAATGCTGCAGGAACGTCAGCTGCATTAAAGAGAAGAAGAATAACGCCGCCAACAATATAAATTGCAGCCATTACCGGAACAAGCTTCTCGGTAACGGATGCCAAGCGGGAAACGCCACCAAGGAAAATGAAGCCTGCAATGATAACGATAGCCAAGCCAATTACCCAGGTAGGAATACCGAAAGCGGTGTTCATGGTAGAAGCAATGGAGTTGGACTGAACCATGCAGCCCATGAAGCCCAAAGCAAGAATAATTGCTACTGCAAAGAAGCCAGCCAAGAAGGTGCCGAACTTGCCCTTAAATGCTTCACGAATATAGTAAACGGGACCACCATGTACGGTGCCGTCTGCGTCAACAACCTTAGTTTTCTGAGCTAAAACAGCCTCAGCATAGTTGGTTGCCATGCCCAAGAAGGCAATAATCCACATCCAGAAGATTGCACCAGGGCCACCAATAAGAATTGCGCCGGATGCACCAACAATATTGCCAGTGCCAACCTGAGCAGCAATTGCAGTTGCAACAGCCTGGAATGAGCTCATTCCGCCGCTTTGCTTGCCGCCGCGCAAAGAGAAATTGCCGAAGAGCTTGCGCAAACCTTCGCCAAAACAGCGAACCTGCACAAAGCGCGTTCTAATAGTAAAGATAAGGCCGGTTCCGACCAAAAGAATGATCAACACATAGTTGGAAAGATACGTGTTGATGGTACAAACAACGTCGTATAGAGCGTCCATATGGCTCTGCATACCTCCTCAAAATCCGGTTATCATCCCTGAAGATATGCGAGCTAAAAAAGTTAGCCTCTGTCCATTTGCCTGAGAGATTCGGTTGTTGTGATGTGTGGACTGTTTTAACAACCTTGCACCGTCGGCACTCATTTAAGAGATTCTCCAGAGGTTTCTCAACTTCCAGTTTCCCTTCATATACCTACAAAAATGAGGCAAATTCGAAATCCTGAAAGCTTCATCGAAACAAATTTGTTTTGCTATCGTATTCCTTTGAAGAGGAAAAACAAGAGAAAGAAAAGATAATCGGTTCTTTTTTTACCAGTGGTAAATTAGCTCGGTTTAACGGTTGTTTACCTGCTCAGGATAGAGGTCGTGATTTGCTAATCGCTGCCATGCAACTTCTTCCCATTTGGTTCCCGGCTGACCGTAATTGCAGTAAGGATCGATGGAAATGCCGCCGCGTGGAAGGAACTTGCCCCACACTTCGATGTACTTTGGATCCATGAGTGCAATAAGATCCTTCATGATGATGTTCATGCAATCCTCGTGGAAGTCTCCGTGGTTGCGGAAGCTGAAGAGGTACAGCTTCAAGCTCTTGCTCTCAACCATTTTCTGGTTTGGAACGTAGGAGATATAAATAGTAGCGAAGTCGGGCTGGCCGGTGATGGGGCAGAGGCTGGTGAACTCAGGGCAGTTGAACTTCACGAAGTAGTCGTTTTCAGGATGTTTATTGTCGAAGGTTTCGAGCACCTCTGGGTTGTAGT
>JBJEKV010000196.1:0-2243 GCA_051878815.1 Anaerotardibacter sp.
GGAACGCAAATCTTCCTACCGCGGTAACGCTTTCAGGAAGGGTAGCCTCGGTCAACGAGCAGCAGTTGCTAAATGAGGATGCAGGGATGAGCTCGATGCCGTCCTCAACGGTAATGTCCGTCAAATCACGACAATTTGAGCAGATGCTGAAACCTAAATTCTCTGCATTTGGAAGCGTAAACGAGGTTAAGCCACTTTCTGCAAACGAGGAATTGCCAAGACGCTTGAGATTCTTTGGCAAGGTAATCTCTTTGAGAGACTTGCAGCCTTCAAATGCGCTGATGCCAATTACCTCAAGGCTCTCAGGAAGGGAAACGCGGGAAAGGAAACGGCAATCTTTGAATGCTCCGTCCCCAAACTTCATTTTCTGACGGTCTTCAATTACGGTTACGCCCTCAGGGATAACAACGCTCTCAATGGTTTTTCCTCTAAACGCATTTGAACCAATGGTGGTAATGCCCTCAGGAATAACAACCTCTTTTTCAGAACCGAGATACCTGAGCAATACGCCATTTTCAATTTCGAAATCAGACGAAGTGGTTTCGTCAGGTACTTCAACCAAGAGCTTGCGGGCAGCTTCAACGGTATAGCTTGTTCCGCAATCCTGGCAGTGAAACATTCCGTCTGCTTCTTTGGTGAGTGAGCTACTTCCGCAGAGCTCGCATACAATCTTTTTCATGGGTCTGTTCTCCTCAACGTATTGTTTTTCAGGAGTCATTTTACTGGTTGAAAAATGTACAGACAAGAATTGTGGAGAATTACCCAGATGGTTGGAAGTATTACTTTATGAACGCCGCTTGCGAATAAAAAAGCAGCGGCAGCGCTTCCAATTGTGCGTGATTGCTCGAAGGTTGCACTGCTCTGCACTTGTGTGTTGTTGGGTTGTGCCGCTGCTGCACTTGCGTGTTCTTCTGCTGCAGCTGGGCGCTGTTGGTTTTTACTGTTGTTGGTGGGCGCTGCGCCAATCGTGCTCGTGCTACCACGGTATCCCCTCTGACACGCGAGTAGCACGTTGCCCTGCACTTCGCAGCGCGCACTACAACTTAGGCGTGTTGAACTACCACACCACTCTCTTCCCAGGATTTAATCTGGTCTTCGGTGTAGCCATGTTCGCGCAAAATTTCCTCGGTGTCTGCGCCAATGCCACGGCTGGTACGAAGAGGAGCGGTGCCAATAGAATCAAGACGTGCTGGTGGATGAATGAGAATTGCCTCGTCTCCGGTTGGGTAGGTGACACGTTCGGCATATTCGTTATCCCAAATTTCTGGATCAGCCAATACATCAGAAGACTCGTACATTGGACCGAAAGCAATGTCAGCCTCAGTGAAAATCTCATTCCATTCAGTCATAGTTTTCTGAGCAAGTGCTTCTTCGATAATGTCAACGAACTCCTGATGATGGTGCTTGCGCATATAGTCCATCTTGCAGTAACGAGGATCATCCTTTAAATCACCGCGACCGATGGTTTCCATGAAGTGGTTGTAGCCCAGTTCAGGAGCTGCCACGCAGAACTGAATCCACTTTCCATCGCTGGTTTTGTAGGTGGAGTTGAATGGATTAGAAACGCTTCTGCGTGAAGTTGGAAGCTGGTAGCCGCCATACTGAGCTGCGGTGTGAGCAAGGCTCATCACGTATACACCAACGGAATTGAGGGAAACCACAACGCGGTCACCAATTCCCGTGCGCTCAGCACCAACAAGAGCTGCTGCTACACCGCCAGCAAGCGCAAGGCCTGTTTGCAAATCACCAAAACCAGGACCGCCAATCATAGGGCTTCCGCCTTTTTCGTAGAGCGAGCCGCCTACGCCTGAGCGTGCATGGTAGGCCGTGTAGTCATAACCAGGCATATCTTTCATGGCGCCATGTTCGCCATAACCACGAACGTGACCATATACAAGCTTTGGGAACTTTGCGTGAAGCGTTTCCCAGTCACAACCTAGCTTTTTGAGCGCCTTGTCTCGCGCGCTGGTGACAAATGCATTGGCATCTTCAAGCATTTTGTAGAGGATTTCCTTGCCTTCATCAGTGCGAAGGTCAAGCACCATAAAACGCTTGTTAACTCCTACAAGGTCAAAACAGGGATTGTAGAGGTCGGATTCTCCCGGCATGGAATAGACATTCCAGTTAGTGCGATAATCGTCGCCCGAAGCGGCTTCGATTTTGATGACGTCAGCACCCCAGTCGGCCAAAAGGCGCACACCCGATGGCGCTGCTACATAGGTTGCGAATTCAATGATTTTGTA
>JBJEKV010000197.1:0-9806 GCA_051878815.1 Anaerotardibacter sp.
TGCGCGCACTATTGCGCGTGCTCTTGGCTTGAATGAGGATTTGACCGAAGCTATTGCGCTCGGCCATGATTTGGGACATACCCCTTTTGGTCATGTGGGTGAGGACGCAATTTCTTCTTGTCTGGCAAAATATAAAGGCCTTGATCCTGAAGATCCTGCAAATCAGTGCTTGTATCGTCATAATGTACAAAGCTTGAGAGTGGTTGAAGTTATCGAAAATGGCGGCCGTGGCTTAAATCTCACCGCAGAGGTTAGAGATGGCATTTTGTGCCATACCGGCTCTCAAAAAGCAGAAACGCTTGAGGGACGAATTGTAGCTACCGCTGATCGTATTGCGTATGTAAATCATGATATCGACGATGCTATCCGCGCGGGAGCTTTGCTGGAATCCCAGCTTCCTGATTCAACTCATAAGATTCTGGGCGTAAATCATTCAAACCGCATCCAGACTTTGGTGTATGACATGATTGAGACCAGCGCAAAACAGGATGACATCTGTATGAGCGAGCCTGTGCGGGATGCCATGATGGAGTTACGTCAATTCCTCTTCGATACGGTTTATACTTCCGAGCAGGTAATGAAGGAAGTCTACAAGGCAAAACACCTTGTTGAGGATTTGTTTGATCATTTCGTTCGCCATTATGATCAAGTGCCTGCCGAATATCGTGCTATCTCGGGCGGAGATGAACTTCGCGCGGTAACTGACCACATTGCAGGCATGACTGATAGGTATGCAATCAACTTCTTTGAGGATATGTTCATCCCGGCATCTTGGAATAAATAATCTATTCTTTTGCGCCTTTATAGGCTAATGGGTATATACTATCCAGGCTATGGAGGAAAAGTTAAACATAAAAAGTGCCTTTAAGGCTGCGCTGCCAATTATGCTCGGATATGTCTTTTTGGGTATTCCATGCGGAATTTTGGAACAGCAAATTGGCCTTGATGCGATTCAGGTATTTATTCTCAGTATGACGTTTTATTCGGGTGCAGGTCAGTACATGATTCCGAATATGTGGCTTGCCGGATCTCCTATTGCAGCTATTGTTGCCAGCGTATCGCTTATTAATACCCGACAGATGCTCTACGGAGCCTCTCTTTCGCGCTTTACTTCAAAGACAAAGAAGCCACTTGCGTTCTATTTCGGTGCTACGGTAACCGACGAAAGCTTTGCCGTTAACTTGGCGAATTTCGAAACGTCGAACTGGAACGTTAAGAACGCTACGGCAGTAAATTTCATTTCAATGACCACCTGGGCTCTTTCTAATTCTGCAGGTGTTATTTTAGGCAACCTTCTCTCGGTTCCAACTGCGCTGGCTTCTTTTGCGATGACCAGTATTTTCTTGTGCCTTTTGTTTTCTCAGAAGGCAACAAAGGGAAACATTATTGCGGCAGTCGTTGCTGTTGTTGGCGTTGTCTTGTGCAAAGCGGTAGGGTTGAGTGGTCCTGCAATTTTGATTGGTGCGCTTTTGGGCGTAGCTGCAGGAATGATTGTGACAAGGAAGGTTGATCGCGTATGACGACAATGCCTACCGAAACATTCATTCTTATTGCAGTTGGTTGCTTGATTACCATGCTTATTTGCCGTTGTCTACCTTTGATGATTCTCCAGGGAAGAGAATTGCCGGGTTGGCTCGAGCGTGCCCTGAACTTTATTCCACCAGCTGCCTTTGCTGCATTGATTGCGAACGATATTCTTTCGCCAACTATGTTTGATGCAGGATTATGGCCGGCTTTGATCCCAATTATTGCAACTCTTTGTGTAATTCCGGTTGCCTTGAAAACAAAATCACTTATGTGGTGTATTATTGCAGGCGTCGGAATTTATGGCATACTGTTATTTGTCTAATCAGGCTGTTGGTATTTCGCTGTTGTGCGATTTTGATTAGATAAAATAATGAGAAAAAAATGAATAACTTCTTGAAAGATGGCTTTAGTAATCGTATAATATCTAGCCGTGTCTAAAGACATCTTCAAATAGCAATTGAGTTATTACTATATAAGAAGGAATTGGAAAATGGATATCATCCGCGCAATCGAACAACAGCAGATTAACCCAGAGGTTGCTGACTTCAACGTTGGCGACACTGTAAAGGTTCATTACCGCATTAAAGAAGGTAACCGTGAGCGTATTCAGGTATTCCAGGGCGATGTTATCCGTCGTCATGGTGCTTCTAACCGCGAAACCTTTACCGTACGTAAGATTAGCTTCCAGATCGGTGTAGAGCGTACTTTCCCAGTACATTCTCCAAAGATTGAGAAGATTGAGGTTGTACGTCGTGGTGACGTAAACCGCGCTAAGCTCTACTACCTCCGTGATAAGATTGGTAAGGCAGCTAAAATTAAGGAAAAGGCATACTAAGCCCTTTCTTCATACTGAAAGTTTTGAGCACGGTGCATATGCCCGTGCTCTTTTTCATTTAAACACTGGTATCGTTGATGTTGGTGTTATTAATGCCGAAGTAGGAGAGAATATTCATGCAAACAGTTTCGCAAATTGAGGCCATGCTAAAAAACGCATCAAAGCAAGAATTTGAGGCGTTGGAGCGCTCGTTGCAGGCTGATACGAGAAAAGGTGTTCGTGCTGCTCTAGAGCGAACAAAAAAGCGTTTCGAAAAAGACGAAGCAGAACATAAACGCGTAGAGAGTATGTTTGCCTTTCAGCAGGAACTTGTTGGCGAAGGGGTAATTATTGGCCTTGATGAGGTTGGCCGTGGCCCTCTTGCTGGTCCTTTAACCGTTTGCGGCGTTGTGTTCCCTCCTGAAGTAACCTTTATTGAAAAGCTGAACGATTCCAAACAGATTCCTGAACCAAACCGTGCCTCGGTTGCTGAAGAAGTGAAAAGTAAAGCCCTTGCTTGGACGGTTGTTCATGTTGAGCCTTCCGAAATTGACAAAAAAGGTATGTCTGCTTGTTTGCGAAAGGCTTTTAAGCAAGCAGTAGAGACTATTGAGGCTCAAGGAATCGTAATCGACCATATTCTCCTTGATGGAAATCCTCTCCATCTTGATCCAAGAGAAGTAAACGTCATTAAGGGAGACGCTAAATGTGCTTCCATTGCTGCTGCATCGGTAGTTGCCAAGGTTACGCGTGATGCCTTGATGGTTGAGTATGACGCCTTATACCCCGAATATGATTTTGCTTCCTCGAAAGGATATGGAAGCCAGAAGCACCGCGATGCTATTTCTCAGTTTGGCCTATCTCCAATTCATCGTGCGAGCTTCTGTCGCAATTTTGTAACGTATGAGCAGCCTTCTCTCTTTTCGTAGTGTGCGTGTTTAAGATTTGCTTCAACTTTCTTTAAGATTGATTTGAAATTCTTTCCGTATCGTTCTCCTTAAAAGGAGGTAGGTTATGGAAGAAAAAGACTATCTTGAGGATGAAACTCAATCATTAGAAATCCCAGAAAATGAAATAAGAATGACTCCGCAGGAAATTGGTGAACGCGGAGAAAAGGCTGCAGCTCTTTTTTTGGAACGAAAAGGGTATGAAATCCTTGATACGAACTGGCGCTGTTTTGCTGGCGAAGTGGACATTGTAGCCGCTGACGAAGATACCTTGTGCTTTATTGAGGTTAAAACCAGAACGGGTATCCAAAAAGGCTTTCCTGAGGAAGCGGTAGATGCAGCAAAACGAAGCAAATACGAGAAAATTGCTGCCTGCTATCTTAAAGACAAAGATCCTTCTTTCGAAAAAGTACGCTTTGATGTCATTTCAATTTTGGTCGTATCTAAAACACGGGCATTTCTGCGCATGCATATTAATGCATTTGGAGGAGGGCTCTAGCCGTGAACGCTCCAGGGATAGCTTACGTTCAGAGTTCGGTATTACGAGGAGTGGTAGCGCTTCCTGTTCAGGTTGAGGTGATTATCTCTACGGGAATTCCCAGTTTTACTATTGTTGGGATGCCTGATACGGCTATTTATGAGTCAAGGGAGCGTATTAAAGCTGCTATAAGAAGCTCAGGGTTTACTATGCCCCGAGATAAGATTGTGGTTAACCTTGCTCCTGGCTCACTCAGAAAGCACGGATCGGGTTTCGATTTGCCTATTGCGCTTGGTATTCTTATTGCCACGGGGCAGCTTCAGAAAGATCCCTTTCGCTCGTTTTTGGTAATTGGCGAACTGTCACTTGATGGAAAAGCGAGTAGTATTCAAGGTCTTCTGGCGCATCAGATGTGTGCGAAATCGTTAGGTTTGTCTCTTTTGACAGGAACCGTAACTTCTGCGTTTGTTTCCCTTAAGCAACTGTCGTGCTTTTCAATTAAATCCTTAGGTCGGCTTAGAACTCAGGCGTGGGAAGAAATAAAAGATAGCGCTGAAAAGGAGTTGCCTGCCTATTTGGATTACGCTGATATCAGTGGTCATGAATTCGCGAAACGTGCACTCACTATTAGCGCAGCAGGAAATCATGGTGTTTTGATGGTAGGTCCTCCTGGTTCAGGAAAAACGCTTCTTGCAAAAGCGCTGCCAGGCATTATGCCTCCTCTTTCTGAGAAGGAATATATTGAAACCGCGTTAGTGTATAGCGTTGCGGGAAAGAGCACGAGTGCCTTTACGCAAGGAATGCGTCCTTTCAGAGATCCTCACCATAGTTCAACTTCGGCGGGCTTATTAGGGGGCGGGACTCCTCTTGCCCCTGGTGAGGTTTCTCTTGCACATAATGGGATTTTGTTCTTGGATGAATTTCCTGAATTCAAACCTAGTACCCTGCAGCAGTTGCGTCAAATAGTCGAAGAAGGGCAAGTTAATTTAACGCGCGCAGATGGAACGTATGAGCTTCCTGCGAAGTTTTTGTTGGTTGCTGCAATGAACCCTTGTCCGTGTGGGTATTTTGGAGATCCTCACCACCAATGCTCTTGTTCTCAAACACAGGTCAATTCGTATCAAAATAAGATTGGTGGACCTTTATTCGATCGAATTGATATCCATATTGATGTATGGCCGAGTTCTCTTAAAAACGTTTTGAGTCACAAAGAAGGAAAAACTTCTCAAGAAATGAGAGAAGAGGTGCTATCCGCTCAAGCGTTTGCGCGCGAACATGCTCCTATAAAAGATGATGAAACGGAGAAGACGAGCCGTGAACTTAAGCCAACTATTTCGGGAATCTTGGATAGTTGTAATTTGAATGAAGAAGCGTTGCAATTATTCGAGAGCTTAGGAAACCGAAAAGATATCACTATGCGCTCGCTCTCGAAAATTCTTCTTATTTCTCGCACTATTGCTAATTTATCCTGCTCTGTTCAGGTTGAACGAGCCCATTTGTTCGAGGCTTCAATGCTTAGACTGAAAGGAAGCTTCTTTTGAGACATCGTATTAAAGGACCTCGATGGGAGATAGAAAAGAATTCTTCTCGGTATCCAAAAAGCCTTTTAGATTTGCGGAACCCTCCTGAAAAGCTGTATCTGATTGGTGACTACCGAATTCTAGAAAACGGCCTTTCTATTATTGGGGCGCGTAAGGCAACGCCGTACGGATTGTCTTGTGCGGAACTGTTTGGGAAAGAAGCAGCCCTACACGAAATCGTAGTCGTTTCAGGAGGAGCATTAGGCTGTGATTCTTCGGCTCATAGAGGAGCACTGAAAGCGGGCGGAAAGACGGTGGTTGTATTGGGAGGAGGATGCGATCAACCCTATCCAGTTGGAAACGCATCATTGTTTCAGGAAGTGGTTGATTCAGGAGGAGCGCTTATCTCTGAGCATCCCTGGGATTTTCGCGCCAAGCCGTATTGTTTCAGGATGCGTAATAGATTAATTGCGGCACTGTCTAAGGCGGTACTTATTGTTGAAGCGGGGCTTCCTTCAGGAACGTTTTCTACCGCCGATGAAGCACTTGCAATCAACAGGGAAGTGCTGGTTGTTCCCGGTTCAATTATGTCTGATAGCTCTGCTGGTTCTAATCAGCTGCTTTATCAGGGCGCGATGCCCATTGTCAGTAGGGAATCGTTTGAAGATGCGCTCGTAACACTATATGACTGCTTGAGGTTTTGCTCTTCTGGTCGGGATTCGGGAAGTGCTAGCTCAATAAAAAAAAGCAGCAAAAAAGAAAAGAACGATCCTTTTTTGGAAGCACTTCTTGCTAGCCCTATGAGAATTGAAGAAATGCTTTCTCTGAAGGTGTTTATTGAATCGGGCAAGGAGCAAAACGGTGCTTCTGAAATAGAGAGGATGAATGAAATTATTTGGAGAGTATCAATGCTTGAGCAGGAAGGGCGCATTACGCGTTATCCTGACGGACGTTATGGTCCAGTAGTTCGGTTTTAGTAGTGTTATTTGGCGAGTGATTAAGCTGTACTTCGGTTTTAGTAAAAGAAAACCCGCTTATTCCGGAAATGAACTTTCGAAATAAGCGGGCTAGGTAGGTAAAAAGATGTAATCTTGCAGAGCTTACAGATCAGTGCAAACCTTGCCAGGGTTGAGGATTCCCTTAGGGTCGAATACTGTCTTAATGCCCTTCATGAGATCAAATGCGGTCTCTCCAACAGATTCTTCAAGGTAAGTTTTCTTAGCATGACCAATACCATGTTCGCCTGATACGGCACCCTTGAGCTCGGTGCACTTGGTGTAGCTTGCAATCATTACCTTTTCGGAAATCTCGATAAACTCTTCTTCGGTCTTATCGTTTGAACAGCAGTAGATGTGGAGGTTTCCGTCACCAGCATGGCCGAAGGAACGAATGCGCATGCCAAGGCTGGTGCCTACTTCGTGAACGTACTGGAGGAATTCTGCAATCTTATCAACAGGAACAACAACGTCCATTTCGTCGAGGAACTTAGTGTCTGCTTCGATGCAGGTAAGGAATGCGGAACGTGCTGCCCAGATTGCTGCTTTATCAGCAGAGTCCTGAAGAACAAGAACGTCATAAGCGCCCGTTTCGTCACCAATTTCAACAAGTTTTTCCGCGCGGGTCATGATTTCGTCGGCATCGTTTCCGTCGAGGGTAACAAGGATGTAGCCGCCAACTTCTTTGTCATGAACAACGGTAGGAATGAACTTGCTTCCCGTAAATTCAGCAGAGGAATCAACAATGTCGCGTTCCATGAATTCGATAGAACGAGGGTCAAGACCAGCAAGCTTGATCTTTGGAACAGCAGAAATTGCTGCCTCGATATTTTCGTAAGGAAGGAGGAAGGATACGTCTTCGCGTGGGTTTGGAACAAGTTTCATGGTTAATTCAGTAATAACACCAAGGGTTCCTTCTGAACCAATCATGAGATGGAGGAGTGAGTAACCAGAAGAATTCTTAGTTACTGCCTTACCAAGTTCCATAATCTCACCGTTTGGTAAAACAACCGTCATTGCTAAAACATAGTCACGAGTGGTGCCATATTTAACGGCGCGCATGCCGCCTGCGTTAGTGGAGACGTTGCCGCCAACAGAGCCAGTTTTCTCGCCTGGATCAGGTGGGTACATGAGGTCATGCGCAAGGGCGTCTTCTGCCAAATCGCACAAGCGAACGCCTGGCTGGATGCGAACATTGAAGTTATCAATGTCGTACTCGAGGATTTGGTTCATATTCATAGTACAGAGAACAACACCACCTGCGAGAGGAGTAGAGCCTCCAGCAAGACCAGTGCCAGCACCGCGAACAGTTACTGGAATCGTGTTCTCGTAGCAAAGCTTCATGATTTGAGAAACTTCTTCGGTGGAATTTGGAAAAACTACCATTTCTGGCATCTTGGTTCCGTAAATTGGCATTTCGTCGTGAGAGTAGTCCTCACTAATATCTTCACCCGTATAACAATTGCCTTCTCCTACAACTGCGGAAAGTTGAGCAATAAGTTCAGGGGTGAGTTGGTTATATGTAGCCATAAAAACTCCTGGAAAAATGTAGAGAGCCTACTGAAAAAACATGTCCACATTTTATAGAAGGGAGCAGCTTTTTTCCAGATGTGAAACATAATGATTCTATCGTCACGCTGAACACCGTTTAGTTTCTTTTCTTCGCATTCCTTTTTTGATTGGGATAAGTGCAAGCTAAGTGTAGTACCCTGTAAGCATGGAAAAGACAATTGGTATTATCGGTGCCGGATTGGCAGGAAGTGAAGCAACTCTTCAACTTGCTAATCGTGGGTACTTAGTTCATGTAATTGAAATGAGAGGGTTTACTCAAAACCCGGTTCATCGCACTGATCAATGTGCGGAGCTTGTGTGTTCAAATTCGCTTAAATCCATGAAGGAAAATAGTGCGGCAGGCATGTTGAAAACAGAGCTTTCGCACTTAGGTTCCTACCTTCTTCAATATGCGTACGATACTCAAGTTCCTGCGGGTGGAGCACTTGCGCTTAACAGAGAAGCGTTCTCTTCTTTAGTTACTGACGAAATAAAGAATCATCCCAATATTACGTACGTATGCGCTGAGGTGGTTTCGATTACCCCTGAAGGCAGACTGGTAATTCGTGATGCGAATCATGAACAGCCTTACGAATACGAGCAGGACTTTGATGCGCTTGTCTTAGCTTCAGGTCCGCTTACTTCTGATGCCCTAGGAGAGTATCTCTTCTCTCTTACAGGAAGTGACCGTATGGCGTTCTATGATGCAGCGGCTCCTATTGTTATGGCTGATTCTCTGAACTGGGAAAAGGTTTTTATTCAGAATCGCTATGAGGATTCCGAAACGGGTGACTACGTAAACGCTGCCTTCAATCAGGAAGAGTATGAAGCATTTGCGAAAGAGCTGGTAGAAGCACAATGCGTCATTAAGAAATCTTTCGAAACAAAAGATTTGTTCCAGGCATGCCAGCCTATCGAAGAAATTATGCGCAAGGGTTTCGATGCGCCCCGTTTTGGTCCGCTAAAGCCAGTTGGCATTAAAGATCCGGTTACCGGAAGAAGGCCTTGGGCGGTAGTGCAGCTGCGCGCCGAGGATAGAGCAAAACAGAGCTACAACTTGGTAGGTTTCCAGACTAACCTGACATTCCCTGAGCAAAAACGCGTGTTTAGTATGATTCCTGGTTTGGAAAATGCAGAGTTCGCGCGCTATGGCGTTATGCATCGCAACACGTTTATTAATGCCCCTCAGCTCCTTGATCCGTTTTTCCGCTTAGTAGAAAAGGGGAGCGAAAAAGAGGGCGAAAAGACTGCAGAATATACGAGCGGGGATATCAGCAGAGAAGCTCGTGAGGGTATCAGTGGGGATACCGGCAGGGGTGACGGTAAGGATATAAACGGGGATACCCGTGAAGAAAAATCCTGGTTTGATATTCCGGTGTTTGTTGCTGGTCAGTTGAGTGGCACCGAAGGATATTGTGAGGCAATCGCTACGGGTCTCTACGCTTCGTTGTCGGTTACGGCCTATCTTGAAGATATTGAGATGGAACCATTGCCTTACCATACGGCACTCGGTTCTCTTCTTTCATATGCTACTAATCCTGAAACGCTCGACTATCAGCCTATGCACGTAAACTTTGGCCTCTTTGAGCCAATCGAACCAAAAATCAAAAACAAACAGCAGCGCTATACGGCTTATGCGCAGCGTGGTCTTGAAGCAATGAAAGCATATTGCCAGTCTCTGCGCGACAAAGGTCTTTTAAAGTAGACAATCTTGTTTCACCTCAAAGATGTTTCCGAGCCCTCGCTATGAGGGCTCGATTTTTCCGTGAGCGCTTTGATGAGAGTTTTTGGAGTAAGGGAATCAATCGGAGGTAAACTCTCGCTTTCGAAAGGTGTTCTGATATAAACTTCCGTTTTTCGGGACGTATTTACCGTAAATCCTCAATTTTTCGAACATTTGTTTGTAAATTAGATTATGATTACTCTCTTATATGTTCATCGAGATGTCAATAGGTAATATTAGGCCAACCCTCA
>JBJEKV010000198.1:0-9648 GCA_051878815.1 Anaerotardibacter sp.
CGATCTTCAAGATGGTCATTTCAATAACGCGACCAGTTGGGCCAATTGCGGTTACCTGCTCGTTCTTTTTATGACCAAGAAGTGCTGCGCCTACAGGGGATTCGTTAGAAATTTTACCCTCTGAAGAATTGCTCTCAGCAGCGCCAACAATAGTAAATACGCGCTCAGCACCGTTCATAGTAATGGTCACCTTGCTACCAATGTTTACGCGAGAAGATTTCTTAGGTGCATCAACAACGGTTGCCTCAGACAAGATGTGATTGATTTCAGCAATACGTGCCTCCATCATGCCCTGTTCGTTCTTCGCGTCATCATATTCAGAATTTTCGGAAATATCGCCAAATTCACGTGCTACACGAATACGCTCGCCAATTTCAGCGCGCTTTTCGGTTTCCAAGTAATGAAGCTCTTCTTCGAGCTTCTGCTTACCTTCCTGAGTAAGGATGTAGTTGCTTTCCATGTTTCTCCCTCGGATGTCAGTAAAGCCTCACGGCTTTTTAAAACACGAAAGAAGTCCCGCATTACGCGAAGAACTTCAAATTAAAAACTGATATTTTGTTTCGTTTTGGCAGAATAAACCATTCTCAAAAATAAGCAAGACTCCCACCGAGAATAATGTGTAGGAGTCATAACTTGTTCGTGCGTTTTTTATGCCTCAGACTTTGGCTTTGGCTTTTCTACAACCTCAACCTCTTCTACCACTGTCTCTTCAACTGCTGGCTTTGCTTCAGAAGTTGGAGCTGGCTTTTCCTTTGCCTCTGCGGTAGCCTCAGCAACTTTCTTTTCAGCCGCCTTCTTAGTGCTACCTACGCCTTCACGAAGGTTCTTTACTGCCTTGCCAATTGCAGTACCAAGCTTTGGAAGATTCTTAGGGCCAAAAATAATAAGCACAACTAAAAGAATGATACCGATCTCAACAAGACCAACTGGTCCAATATGTGGCATATTTCATCAGCCTTTCGTTCTCTATAAATATCCTTTTTCAAGAATGGCTTTACAACAACTGCGCAATAACGCTTCTGCGAATAACACGTAAATGCATTTTAGTACCACCACTCTAACCCAAAACGCAAGCAGGAAGCTTGAGTACTTTCTTAGCGGTGTAAGCGGTAGGTATCAGGAGTGATGAACACCCCAATCAGCAACAGCAAAACTGCAGCCCTCAATCAACAAGGCAAGCAGCGGCTCTAAAGCAGTAGCTCCGCTTTTCAAGTAGCGCCTCTAAAGCAAGAGCCCCAACATTTCATGCAGTGGCAAAACCGCTAAAAACATCAACCGTAATAAGAAAAGCATTGCGGCACATAACCCCAATGCTTTTCATGTTGATATCTCTTAGCTATCAATTAATAGCGAACGTACCACATGCTTGACTGAACAGGACCAATCTTAACAACGTCACCCGTATGAGGAGCATGGATCATCATGCCGCCACCAATATAAACACCGGTGTGAGTTCTGCTCAATGCAAAGTCACCAGGCTGTGGGTTAGAAACGCGTGTCCAGTTTGCCATAGTATAGGTAGTGCACCAGTGATTGCCATATACACCAGTGATGCAGTAGCCAACTAAGCCAGAGCAGTCAAAGGAGTTAGGACCAGCTGCACCCCATACGTAAGGCTTGCCCAACTGAGCATACGCACGGTCAACAACAATATTACCGGTTACGGTCTGGGTTTTATCGTTGTTTGCGCTCGAGGAACCAGAGTTAGAGCTGGAGTTGGAGCCAGAATTGGAGTTGGAGTTTTCCTGCTGACGAGCTGCTTCTTCAGCTGCCTGGCGAGCAGCCTCTTCTTCAGCAGCAAGGAGTTCTGCTGCTTCAGCACTCAGTGCGTCATAGGTTGCCTGAGCCTCAGCGGATGCTGCTTCTGCTTCATTCTTCTGCTGCTCAGCTTCTGCTGCCTTTTCAGCTGCTACACGCTCTTGCTCTTCAGCAACAACTTTCTGCTCTTCAACAATAGCGCGGGATTCCTTAGTTGCCTGAACAAGCTCTGCGTCCTGAGTGTTCATGGTATCAAGCAAGTTCCAGGTAGTTGCAAACTCTTCAAAAGTGTTTGCGCCTAACAAAATGTCCAGCATGGAAACACTGCCAGTGCGATACATGCTACGAGCACGGGTACCAAGCTTCTCCTGATACTCTTTAATCTTGGCAGTTTCTTCTTCAATCTTTGCGTTAGCTTCGTCTACCTTAGCCTGAGCCTCCTGCTGTTCAGCAAGTGCTTCATAGTACTTATTGGAGGTTTCATCAAGGATTACCTGCAAGCTTTCAAGCTTTTCTTTTGCGCGATCAGCTTCAGCCTGTTTGTCAGCTGCGCTTGGCGTTGCAAAAGCGAAAGAAGCAGGAACGCAAAGAGTGAGAGCGAGAACTACTGAGAGAACAGTAGCAAGAATTTTTTTCTTGTTTAAGGCGGTATTTGCGCCCATACGGGCCTCCTTATCAGTTGTAGTACGTTTATGCATGGTTGCTCATTATTAAACAAAAGGCCTTCAAAAAATGAAAGCCTTTTTGTTATAAATGCAGATTATTGCTACATTTTCTACACAATATTTAATTATTTTAGTGCGATATTTTGCGTTACCTACTACATGTTGTGGTTTTGACCGGGTAGGTTTAAGTCCGTTTTGAAGATTATTTATTACTGATGAACAATCTTCATGTCAGAAGTTACGGAGCTTACCTTTACATAATCGCCCGTCTGAGGAGCGTGGATGTACTGGCCGTTACCAATATAGATACCGCAATGCTGTCTAGAACCGTTATGAACAACTACTACGTCGCCTGGCTGAGGATTAGTAGAAGTTGGCCAAGAATTAAAGGTTGCGGTAGTACCAATGCGACCACCTGCCAAGCAGTAACCAACAAAACCAGAGCAGTCAAACGAATCAGGACCAGCAGCGCCGTACTGATATGGCTTACCTATCAAGGAGTAAGCAATGGACACAGCCGAAGAGTTACCAGAAGATGGGCTTGAGTAGCCAGAGTTAGAAGAACCACCAGAGCTTGAAGAGCCATTCTGCTGACGGTTAGTAATATCTTCCTCAGAAATTGCATTAGCAGCTTCCTCAGCCTCCTGCTGTGCTGCGACCTCTGCCAAAACTTGTGCATCCAAAGAAGCTACCAAAGCCTCAAGCTCAGCAACCTTAGCCTCTGCCTGCTCTTTTTCCTTCTTAGCTTCTTCAGCCTGTTCCTCAAGAACTACCTTCTGCTCTTCGATAATCTGACGAGCTTCCTTAGTTTCACTAATAAGCTCTGCGTCTTCTTCATTGAGCATATCAAGGAGCTCCCAGGTAGTTGCAAACTCTTCGAAAGAGCTTACGCCCAAGAGATAATCAATAAAGGAAGTGGATCCAGAACGATACATGCTACGTGCGCGAGAAGAAAGGCGAGATTGGTTCTTTTCAATAATGGCAGTTTCTTCTTCAATCTTTGCGTTAGCTTCGTCAATCTTAATCATTGCTTCGTTGTAGCGCTCAGCAGCAGCTTCAACCTGAGAGTTAATCTCGTTCAGTTGGGCACGAGCAGCACTTGCCTGCTCGGAGATGCTTGGCGTTGCGCTTGCAGAAGAAAGAGGAATGCAGATTCCTACCGCAAGAAGAACAGAAAGTACGCCTGCAATTGCTTTATTTTTTACACTCATTGCACTCGAAGTCATGTTGCCTAAATCCTTAGTAAATACGCAATATTTTGTATACATAGTTACTGTTACCATACCAAATTTTTGCAATAAAAATCAAAAAATGTCTGAATATTCAAATCTGTTTACAATTTTCGGCGAAAGACCAGGTTTTTTCGGTTAATCAATCCCTACTAAAAAAATAAGTCAATAATGTTTTTTAATAAATTTATGTATTAGTCTTAAATAAAGCCTTAGCGCACATTGTTACGCAAGAGGGGGGAAAGTATGACTCTGTATCGTACAAGAGAAACACAGTATGTAGAGCATTGTGCTGGGGGCGAAGGCGCAATGATCCGTGACTGCATGCTTCCAGAAAATCTTCTAGGGGGAAAGCTTACTTACGCTGCCCACAACACACTAGAACCACACAGCACGCTTGGCATTCATCCACACATAAATGAGAATGAAACATATCTCATCACTTCAGGAAGTGGTATGTACCACGACAACGATGAGTATTATGCCGTGCAAGCTGGTGACGTTCTCTATTGTGGAGATGGCAGCACTCACAGCCTCGAAAATCCTAATGACGAACCACTTACTTTTGTAGCTTTTATTCAAGCTACTCAATAGGGTTTTCGCCTCTGATCTAATCACCACATTAACAATTAAGAGCACCCACGAGCAGTAGTGCCCAATCGTAGTAGTAATTTGGCTCTTCCTTTTTAAGGAAGACTCAGTTGTCCATTCATAAGGAAAGGTAGATGATTATGGAAATCACCATCACTGGACGCAAGATGCCCGTAACAGACGCTTTGCGCAGCTATGCAGAAGAAAAGATTACCGCATCTGTAAAGGCAATGGATGTATCCCCTCTCACCGCCGAAGTAGTTTTAGAGGTTGAGAAGAATCCATCTAATCCTACCCCTGCAAAATGTGAAGTTACCCTTCGTGCTCACAGCCACATCATTCGCGTAGAAGAGGCAGAGTACGATATGTATGCAGCTATCGACGTTGCAGCAGCTAAAGTTCTTCGCCAGCTTCGCAAGTTTAAGACACGCGTTATCGACAAGAAGATCCAGTCTGCAGAGCAGCCAGTTGCTGAAAAGCTCGACTTCGATGCATTGATGGCAGAACTTTCTGGCGAAGATGACGAAATCGTACGTGTTAAGGAAATCGAATTTGAGCCACTAACCCAGGATGAGGCTCTCATCAAGATTGATCTCCTTGGCCATGACTTCTTCGCTTACACCGATCGTGACACCAACTTGGTAAACGTTTTGTATCGTCGTTCCGATGGCGGTTACGGTCTCCTTAAGCAGATTTAAAGGTCTCTGATTTCACACGACTTACCTACGACCTGCAGCCCCGTGCTGCGGGTCGTTTTATTTTCCTGAGTCCTAAAACCTGGTAGCATATCGAATTAACGTAAGAATTAGATAATTAGAGCGAGTCCCCCACCACCTCTACTGGAAACCCTTACTACTAAAGAAGGCAGTATGCGCGCAGTAAAGATAGCGACAATACTCATACTCGCAAGCATCCTGGCTTTCTGTTTGAGCGCCTGCGGACCAAACGGCTCGGGAGGGGGCGCGGGCTTCTCTTCGCCATCCACCACTAAAACTGCCGAATTCACCCAGGTAACGCAAGGCTCATCAAGCGCTGGCGTTGACACAAGCCATGTCAGCGAAGGATACGTGGGCGCTATTGCAACCAACGGCAACATCCTCAAGTTTCAAGTAGTAGGAAACGGCGTCACCAATACCTACGACTTGCCTTCGGACGGCACGCCTCTCATAGCTCCCCTTTCGCACGGAAACGGAAGCTACACGTTTAAAATCATGCAAAACACCAGCGGAAATCGCTATGTAGAATTATTCAGCTGTTCGGTCTCAGTGAAACTCGAGAGCGAATTTGCGCCATTCCTTGTCCCAAGCGTCTATTGCAACTACACCGCTTCAAGCTCCTGCGTTGCACAGGCGAAATCACTTACATCCGGAGTTACTAATCAAGGTGAAGCAGCGGGAGCAATTTTGGAATGGATTGAAAAGAACATTCGCTATGACAATCAAAAAGCAGCAGAGCTCTCAACGGGTTCGGGCTATGTCCCCAATCCAGACAGCACCATCGCCTCAAAAACAGGCGTCTGTTTTGACTATGCCTCGCTCACAGCTGCAATGCTGCGAAGCCAGGGAATACCATGCAAAATCGTGACGGGGTACGTGTCGAACAATATCTATCATGCCTGGAACATGATTTATATCGATGGCACGTGGAAGACCGTCTCTTTCGAACTAAAGGGGAATCAATGGGAACTTGTTGACACAACGCTTGCCGCAAGCGGACCAGGAGCTACTATTGGAGATGGTGGCACCTACATTGAGAGATATGTTTATTAACATACGTTATAAAAAATACTTCTCATTTTGTGAGACAATTCGTTCTAAGTTTGTTCGGAAGCGAATCTCTGTTAATTCGAAAGCGAATCTTACTATCCTCGCATAACCGCTGATGAGGATTAAACGATAGGAGAAACCATGGCAAAAATGCTATCCAGCAACGCATTAAGCGTCCTCTGTGAAGGCATCGCTATGATGTTGTCGGCAGGCATCCAAGTTGAAGAAGCCGTTGATTTAATCAGTGACAATAAACAGGATCCTTACTACAAACAAGTTTGCAAGGCAACGTATACTCACGTAGTAAACAACGGACCTCTTTCAGACGCCATGCGCTCAGTTGGAGCATTTCCTGATTACGCCGTTGATATGGTTGCAGCGGGCGAACAGTCGGGCAGACTTGAGAACGTTCTTCGCAATCTGGCACAGTATTATTCTGAAGAGGACCGTCTCTTTCGAAAGATGCGCAATGCCCTTGCCTATCCTGCCGCACTCTTGGCTATCATGTCCGTTATTTTGCTCTTTACCGTTGTGGCAATCTTGCCAGTATTTTTCAGCGTATACGAAAGTATTGCGGGCACGCTTGTTTCAAGCTCCTACGCATTCGTGAGCGCTTCTTCTCTTATTGGTCAAATTGCTCTTCTTGTCCTCATTGTTTGCACCATCATTGTACTGATTGGTTTTCAGATGAGTAAATCCAATCGAACTGGACTCGTTCGCATTCTTGAACGCCTCCCTCTTACACGTGATGCTATGTATCAGCTTGCCTTAGCACGCTTCACTACCATTTTGGCAACGTATGTTTCTTGTGGCATTGATACTGATCTTGCTATGGAAAAAGCGGTCAACATGGTTGACCATAAAATTCTCAAGAAAAAGGCTGAGGCCGCTTACCAGGAAATGGTTGACCCTAAGAAGGGCTTAAGCCTCACCCAGGCTATCAACAACAATGAACTTTTCGAGCCGCTTTACGCTCGTATGTTAATCGTGGGCAGCCACTCTGGTAGCTCCGAAGAAACCTTGACCGAATTGGGCGGCATCTTCTTTGATGAAGCCATTATTCGTCTTGATGGTCTTATTGACAGTATTGAACCAGCACTTGCTGCCTTCCTCACCGTAAGTGTTGGCGCAACGCTTATTTCTGTCATGCTTCCACTAGTGGGCATCATGAGTTCGATTGGATAAGATGGCGAATTCCGTTGAACATACCGAAAAGCCTCCATGGCCAAAACGCATAGCAGGGCTTATTGCGTTTGTCATTGCATGCGCGCTTATTTGGGTGTGCTATACCAACATTACTGCCATGCTTAAGGAACAAGGTGCTGCTTCTCTTCGCAACACTATTATTGAGGCATCAAAGCAGTGTTGTGCAATTGAGGGAGCCTATCCAGAATCCTTGGAGTACTTGGAGGCTAACTACGGTTTGTCCATCAATAAGAATGACTACATTGTCACGTACGAAGTATATGCAGAAAACATTGCTCCAACGGTGGTGGTGTTAGTACGATGAAAAAGACCGAAACAAAACGCACGCCTGAACAGCTCTTGTCACGGTTTTCTTCCCGTGTTTTCACTATTGCGCTCTTCGTCTTCATCGTTCTTGCGCTTTTGACCGCCATGCTTTTGGGCACCAATATCTACAACGCGCTCACCAATTCGCGCTTTGAGGCCAGCACGATTCGTCTGGAAAGCTCGCTTCTCCTCAACACCGTGCGCTCTAACGATGTCCAAGGAGCGCTTTCAGTACAGCCAGGACCTGAAGGTGACGCACTTGTTCTCACTGAAACTACCTCAAATGGCACCTATGAAACGCGCCTGTACCGCTATCAGGGCAACTTGGTAGAAGAGTATGCCATTGCAGGCGACACCTACACGCCAGGCCGTGCTTCGCAGGTATGTCAGACAGACGAATTCGACGTGGATCTCACGCGTAACTTGATAACTATCAAAACAGATATGGGCACTACCAATATCTCCTTCCGCAGTGATCAGGAGGTGAGCTAATGGCCGAAATGCTCGGATCACATAAATCACGCGTGCGTGAAACGCTTGGTATGGAAGCTGAGCACATCCAGCGTGCAAAACGCGACGTTGCGCAACGCTCGGGATGGCACACTATGGCATTCCAGCTTGAATCCATTGTGTTGCTTGCCTTCATTATTGTGAGCATTACCTTAATCACGGTTCTCTTTGCACAGTCTTACCAAAGAGGCACCGAGGCTAATCGCATTTCAGAATCATTGGCGCTTGCGGTAAGCTCTGCCGAAAACAGTGCAGAAACCTTCGCCGCAGACCCAATTAATAGTAAGTCCTACACCACGTACTATCGCTTCGAAGATGGTCAATTTATCGAAGTTGAGGAAAATGGCGAAGGTGTCTACGCCGTAAGTCGTGTTTGCACTCCTGAGAAACGCGAGGCAGGAACGCTTTATCGCGCGTCGGTAACCGTGGAATGCAATGGCCAAGAGGTCTACTCTCTCAACACCGCAAAATATGTCAGTGAGAGGGGGCAAGGATAATGAAGAGAAGCTCGGTGCGCATGGGTCCTATTAGCATCTTTGCACTGGTCATTATTTTATGCCTCTCAGTTATGGCTATTCTTACTACTGCTACCGCTTCGGCAAATTATAACGAGGCTTCTAAGCAGGCAAGTTTTACCACGGGCTTATATGCTAACGAGGTGGCAGCCCAGGAAATGCTTGCCGGCATTGATGAGGTTCTTGCCACTTCAAGCACTGCGGGCGGAAAGCCAGCAGCAATGGCAAAACTCAAAGAAATCCTCCCTAAAGAAACAACCTTTACGGACAGTGAAATACATCTTTCTTTTGTCGCAACTGACGGCAGAAGACTCACGGTAGGTTTGACTATCAACAACGATTGTTCGTACACAATCACCCAATGGAAAACAAGCACTCAGTGGAATCCTTCGGCACAGGCTGAAACACTGTGGCAAGGCATGTAGAGAAGGGATTATTAATGCAACTGGAATCAATGCTTAAGGACATGATTGCGAAACGCGCATCTGACGTTTTCGTCCTTCCTGGCTTACCTCTTTCATATAAACTGGGCGGTCAGCAAGTTCGCACTGCTTCTGCTCCACTTACTCCTGCGGATACCAAAGAATTTGCCCAGGAACTCTACCGTGCAGCAGGTCGTGATTTGAACATCTTCCTTGACAAGAACAATCACGACGATGACTTCTCATTTGCACTCCCTGGCATTGGCCGTTTCCGTGCAAATTTCTTCCGCCAACGTGGTTCCTTTGGTGCGGTTATCCGCGTTATTCCTTTCGGCTTGCCTGATCCTAAGGAATACCATATCCCACAGACTGTTCTTGATTTAGCAAAGATCAACAAAGGTTTGGTACTGGTTACCGGCCCTGCTGGTTCTGGTAAATCTACTACTCTTGCCTGCATCATTGACTACTTGAACAACAATCGAACTGGCCACATCATTACCATGGAAGACCCAATCGAGTACGTTCATCGCCACAACAAGTGCATTGTTACCCAGCGCGAAATTCCAACTGACATTGCTTCCTTCTCTGAGGCACTTAACTCTGCTATGCGTGAAAGTCCTGACGTTATTTTGTTGGGCGAAATGCGTGACCCAGAAACTATCAGTACTGCAGTTACCGCT
>JBJEKV010000199.1:0-2208 GCA_051878815.1 Anaerotardibacter sp.
CCCTATGAACGATGTGATTAATGAATGAACACTACTGAACGTGTTCAAATAGCTTGCTCTTATTTTAGCGTAACCTTGAAAAAAGAGAAATGAAAAAGCCAGCTCAGAAGAGCTGGCTTAGGAAAGTTTTTCTCTCGTTTTTGAAAAAAGATGCTTTTAAGAGGCCTTTTTGGGAAATTTGCGCTCTTAGAGAACCTTAATATTTGAGTTCTGAAGCATCCACATGAGTGCCTTGGTACGAGAAGCAGTTTCTTTCAACATGAAGGTACGACCAGTTGAATGAAGTTTTTCGAACACTTCTTCTTCGTTACCAGGAGCCATATTGTGAATTGCAGTCTTCAAGTCAGCAATTTCAAGCTTCATTCCCTCATGACGGAACAATGCGTCAAGAATAAAGCCCTGGCGCAACTGCATCTCAGACTGGTTAGCCAAAGAAGCACGAACAGCCTTCTCATCGGTGCGGTTCTGCAAGCAGAACTCAATCATGTTGGTACCCTGAGCAGCAAGCTGCTGGCTGAACGCAGCAAACAAGTCGTCTGCCATGCACTTAATGAGCTTGTCGGAGATTTCACCCTGGAAGCGCTCGGAATATGCCTCGAGGCATGCAGCCATCTTGGTCTGCTCGAACTGATCAAGCTTAGCCTGACGAGACTGCTCGCGGAAAGACTCACGAAGCTCTTCTACGGTGTTTACATCCATCATATACAAGCTGTTCTTAACCCACTCGTCAGTTACTTCTGGGATGTCGTATACTTCTTCGCCTTCTGCATCAATACGAACAGTAGCAAACTGATGAGCGAGCATAGCAACCTGCTGATCAATGTCTGCCTCGGTTACTTCAGTCATAGCAGGAACTGCTACCTCTACAGGAGAATAATCAGACAACTCAAACTCAGGCTTAGGCATAACGGTTACGGTAAACTCGAAAGGCTCACCCATTACTGGGTCTGCCTGGCAGTTTGCCTGAGGAGCGCTCATTGGTACAATGTCTGCCTTATCAAGCGCAAATGGAATAAGAAAACCAACAACAGCAGAGGAGATGGTGTCACGTGCCTGATCCGGATCAAGACCGTAACAAATCTTTTCACGTGCAGTGTTTCCTGGATTGCCAGAAAGACCACGCTCGTCTACAAAGCAGTCAAGACCAACGGTAAAAGCATGCTCAATCTCTGGTTCGCTTGCACGAACAGAAAGCTCAATCTCTTCGTCAATTTCACGAATTTTTTCGACTCTCATAGGGTCCCTTTCTAAAAAACAGCGATTACTGCCAAATTTTTCAACTAGATATATTAATTGACAGAGGGAAAACATTAAAGAGAAAATATGGTTAACGCACTAATTGATAGGAAAAAGATGATAAAAACCATACAAAATGAAGTAAATGGCGAAAGCGAAGATGCAAATACTCCTCACTTCACCCCCCGCTATTCGCTTAAAAAAGTAACAAAGCCCCTCAATCCTACATCAGAGGAAAAGGAAGAGGAACGCACCTGTCCTGTTCGTTTAATTAACGAAGATGATGACGGATACGATCCCTATTCTGACTATGTTGAGAAACCAAAGTTCTTCGAAGAGAATCCCTGGGACTAGAACCCGTGGGACTGGAATCCACTGGATTACTAAAAAAGGCATTGACCTAAACGTCAATGCCTTTCATTAGACACGTATGTGTTTCGAGGTTTAAGACTTAGAGAGCCTTCTTAGCAACCTCTACCAATGCTGCAAATGCTTCAGCATCGTTTACTGCCATGTCAGCCAAAACCTTACGGTCGAGCTCAACACCAGCCTTCTTGAGGCCATTCATGAATACAGAATAAGAAAGACCGTTCAAACGAGCTGCAGCGTTGATGCGGGTAATCCAAAGACGACGGATTTCACGCTTCTTGTTGCGACGATCGCGGTAAGCATACTGTAAGGAATGCTGTACCTGTTCTTTAGCTGCACGATAAGAACGGGACTTTGCACCGTAATAACCCTTTGCACGATTGAGAACGGTACGACGCTTCTTGTGAGCGTTAACTGCGCGTTTTACACGAGGCATAGTTTATTTCTCCTCCTACTTATCGAAGACCAAGATTGCGAGAGATTACCTTGTAATCTGCAGATGCAATTTCGGTGTCGTGACGGAAATTACGTTTACGCTTCTGGCTCTTCTTGGTCAGGATGTGGCTCTTGTAAGCCTTAGAGCGCATAATCTTACCGGAACCG
>JBJEKV010000200.1:0-9537 GCA_051878815.1 Anaerotardibacter sp.
TCATTCGAGTAAGAACTTTTTCAAAGCTACCACGGAGCTTGTCGGTTGCAACTACTGCTCCGTTCTTAATCTCGATTACTGGCTTAATGCGAAGAAGGGTTGCTCCCAAGAAAGCAGCATTGCTCAATCTGCCGCCTGCCTTCAAAAACTCCAAACCACCAGGAATGAATGACATCTCAATGCGGCTGATTAGGTTTTCAGCAAAGGCAGTAATGTCAGCAGGAGTAACCTCAGGGTTTTGGGAAATATACTCAGCAACCTCAGTAACAACAAGATGCTGACCTGCTGTAACGCTTTTAGTATCAATAAAGGTAACGCGAGGATCTTCGCCTGCAATAATTTTTGCTGAGCCGAAACTGCAGGTAGTAATAGAAGAGTAGGCAAGATAGATTACCTGTGTCTCAGGATCTTCTTCCCAAATCTCATCAAATACTTTCTGGAAGTCGTTAGGCATAGAGCCACTGGTTACTGGAAGCTCTTTTGTTTTTGCGTAGTGGTCAAAAATCTGTGATGCAGGAAACGTTTTGTCGTCGTAGCTTTTTCCATTAAACGCAACATGCATTGGAACAACGCGGATATCGTACTTTTCGAGATAACTTGATGGAATATCTCCACCTGATTCTGTGATGATGACATAATGTGACATTGTTATCCTTTCGCTTTTGTGCAAAATGATACTTTTATTTCAACAAAATGCTACTAGTTGTAAGTAAACTTTCAATAAACTTGCGGAGATTTTTTTGTTCGATTTTTATGACATAGGGTTAACGAATGAAGACTATCTTCTAAGAACCCAAGAAGAAAAACCACCTACCACTTCCTTAGGGTTGAAGCTTCATGTATTGGTTTCAGGAAGTAAAGGGAATGCCTCAATTGTCGAAAATGCTCAAACAGGGCAGGGGATTCTTATTGATTGTGGCATAACAAAAAAAGCCTTTTTTGAAGGATGTGACCAGGTAGGATTTGATCCCGAAAAACTCAAGGGCATTTTAATTACTCACGAACATTCCGACCACACAAAGGGCCTTGGCGTAGTTTCGCGGGGACTTAAAAAGAAGGGAATTGAAGTTCCTTTTGTAACCACGGAGGCTATTGCAGCCAATTCGAAGGAAATTCAAGAATTAAAGAACGATAACGAGCTGATTTCTTTAAAAGAATGGACTAGTAAAAGTCAGGGAGGAATGTCTATCTTTCCTTTTGCGACGTCTCATGATTCGTGCGAAAGTTACGGCTTTAGGTTCGAAGGAAATGAGACCGCATTGGGATTTATAACTGACTCAGGTTTTGTCTCAGAGCAGGCCCATGAGGCGTTATCTTTCTGTCATATTTTGGCGCTTGAAGCGAATCACGACGAAGTGATGTTGAAAAACGGTCCATATCCGTACCACATTAAGCAGCGTATTGCCTCGAACGTGGGCCACTTAAGTAACAACCAAGCTGCCCAAGAATTGGAAGCCCTTCTATGGAACAATCTTGAGCACATTATTTGCATGCATATTTCAGAGAATAACAATACCTATCAGCTTCCTTCCCAGCTTCTTAAAGAAGTAGTGAGGAGAAATAGCCACGCAGGTCAGGTACAGAGCGCATATCAAAAGAGAACGGTAAGTGTGTAATGGAAATATTTGTAGACCAAATCAAAAACTCAGATTTTGACAGTAGCACCCCCTATGACGTACGAACTTCAACAAATCAGTTGCTCGCTGGTTTTTCGCAAGCACTTCTTACACAAGACGCATGGTTGAATGTATGGCATGTGGCTGAATTGACCTCTGTGTTACTGGGAACTCGTTTGTTGGTAGGCGACGCTTCTCATTACATTTTTGACTACGCAAGAAGATCAGGTTTTGACGTTCCCGCAGTTCCGTATGCAGGAAATGGCGAATTGAAGAAGTTTTTTAAAGAAGAAGGCGTAACGAATATTCCTGAGTGGTATGCCAAGATTGGCATCAGGGAAGACAGCTATCAAAACCTCTACGAAAAGACGATTGTTGCCGTCTCAAATGGTAAGGGAGCACGCTTAGTTTTGCTCCTTGACGGGCAGCTTTATAACAACTATGGCGATTTCAGAACACTTATTGAATCAGGTTTTATTAAGAAAGCAAAGCCTCAACAGCTTGATGTAGTTTTGAAAAAAATCTATGAGTGGTTAATAAAAACTGGTGACCTGTAAAACGTATTTTTCGCTGTTCCAGTAGCCGGGCTTATTAGGTTTCTAACCGATAAGTAACCCCCTTATTTTTCCAAAAAACCTAAAGTCATAGGTGTCGCTTAAGGTGATGATTTTATTCGCAGGCCCTGAAGGGGGAAGTTTTATGGAAATGATGGGATTCTTGATCCTCTTTCCGCTCGTAGTTGCAGCTTTGTTGATGGTGCTACGAAACAACACAATTCGTAACGGAATTGTTTGGGTTTCAAGTGCTGTTATTGCTGTAGTTTCGATTGTTTTTGTTGGAATGAATCTCGGTACCACTGGCGTCTACTTTGAATTCGAATCCGAAGTAGTTGACTGGATCTTTACCGGCGTTTCAGTAATTATCGGCTGTGTGATTCTTGCCTTTGGCTTTAAGTATAAGAGACCGCTTGCTCTTATCCTTGGTGCTATTCAGTTGGCAGGTTCCTTGTACTTCGATTTATTTATTGCTGGGCAAGCTCACTGCTCCCGCGCATTGTATTTCGATAGCCTCTCATTAATCATGGCTTTGATTATTGGTATTGTTGGTTCGGGTATTTGCCTTTATGCAATTGGCTACATGCAGGACCACCAAGCACATCATCCAAATGAGAAGGATCGCCGACCAACCTTCTTTGCTCTCATGTTCTTGTTCTTGAGCGCAATGTATGGAATTGTTTTCTTCAACGATATGGTTTGGCTCTTCACCGCATGGGAAGTAACCACCATTTGTTCCTTCTTGCTCATTGGATACACCAAGACGGAAGAAGCTATTAATAATGCATTCCGCCAGATTGTTATGAACCTTTTGGGTGGCATTGCATTCCTTGCAGCGCTTTACTATTTGGTGCTTACCATTAACTGCATTGACTTCGCAACCTTCCTTCAGATTGGTTCGTTCGCACCAATGTTGGTGGTGTTCCCATTGACTTGCTTGTCTCTTGCGGGTTTGACGAAGGCAGCTCAGATGCCTTTCCATACCTGGTTGCTTGGCGCAATGGTTGCACCAACCCCAACTTCTGCGCTTCTCCATTCTTCAACCATGGTTAAGGCAGGCGTTTTCGTTCTTATCAAGTGCGCACCTTTGTATGCGGTATCAATTGGTCCTGCTGTGCTTGTTCTTTTGGTTGGTGGCGTCACCTTCCTCATCTGCTCCTTTATGGCAATTTCTCAGAGCAATGCAAAGCGTGTTTTGGCATACTCCACCATCGCAAACCTTGGTTTGATCACCATGTGCGCAGGTGTTGGTACTTCTGAGGCAGTATGGGCAGCAATTTTCTTGGTAATCTTCCACGCTATTGCAAAGAGCCTCTTGTTCCTCTGTGTAGGTACTGCAGAGCATCACATTGGTTCTCGTGACATCGAAGATATGGATATGTTGTTCCAGCGTATGCCTAAGCTTGCTCGTATGATGATGGTGGGCATCATGATTATGTTCATCGCTCCATTCGGTATGTTGATTGCTAAGTGGGCAACGCTTGTTACCTTGATTGATACGCACCAGTTCGTTCTGTTGATCATCTTGGCATTCGGTTCTGCAGGTACCTTCATGTTCTGGGCTAAGTGGCTTGGTAAGCTTGCAGGTATTGCAGGTACTCCTCAAAATGTTGAGACAACGGTTTATAAGAGCGAATGGGTAGCAGACCTCGTAATGCTTATCCTTGCAATTCTTGCTTGTGTATTCATGCCAGTCATCTCCGATGTTTTGGTTGAGCCTTACATTGTTAATGCTTTGGGCATTTCTATTCAGCCTGTTTCTGACGATAACCTCTGGATTGCTTCTCTTGTTGCGGTTTGCCTCTTTATCGTTCTGTTCGCTGGCTTGGGTAAGAATAACAAGCAGAAAGAAGTGGGTATCTACCTTGCTGGTGTTACCGTAAGCTCTGATGCTCGTACGTATGTAAACTCTTTATCTCAGCCAGTTGAAGCTACTGCTCGTAACTGGTATATGGATGATTGGTTCGGAGAGGCTAAGCTTAAGCCTGTTGGAGAAATCTCCTGTGCAGTATTGATTATTGCTGCTTTCGCTTATGCACTCTTAGTAATGTTCGGAATGATTTCGCTCTAGAAAGGAGGCAGACATGGAAACTTTGATTACTATTCTTATTACTCTTGTTGCTTCTGCTGTTTTCGCGGTTGTTGCACTTGCACTTGGATGCCTTCTTGCTGGTGCTGATCGAATTGTTACGGCTCGTATGCAGGGTCGTGTTGGACCTCCATTGCTCCAGCCTTACTACGATGTTCGTAAGCTCTTGTCTAAGGACAACGTAAGTGTTAACCAGACTATGAGGACCTACATCTTTGCGGCTCTTCTTCTTACGTTCCTTGCAGGTGGTATCTTCTTCAGCGGTGGAAACTTCCTTCTTTGCGTGTTTGTTATTACCATGGCTGAACTCATGTTTATCCTTGCTGCTTACAGCTCTCGTTCTCCTTTTGCTGAAATTGGTGCTCACCGCGAGACTTTGCAGGTAATGGCTTACGAGCCAATGGTTTTGCTCTTAGCAGTTGGTTTTTACTTGGCTACCGGCTCTTTTGAAGTATCTTCCGTGCTTTATCAGTCTTCCCCAATAATCATTCCTTGCTTGGGCATCTTTATTGGCTTCCTCTTTATTCTTACTATTAAGCTGCGTAAGTCTCCATTCGACTTGTCTTATTCCCACCATGCTCATCAGGACTTGGTTAAGGGTATTACTACCGAAATGTCAGGCCCAATGCTTGCTCAGGTAGAAATGATGCACTGGTGTGAGAACGTTCTCTTCCTTGGTTGGATCTGCATGTTCTTCGTTTGGGCAAGTCCTTTGGCAATCGTAGCGGTAATTGTTGTATTACTCGTAACGTATTTCTTGGAAATCTGGATTGATAACAATTTCGCACGTGTAAAGTGGCAGACTCTTTTGAAGAGCGCTTGGATTGTCACCCTCGTATGCGCTGGTATCAATTTGGCTCTCTTAATTTTCATGTAAGGAGCGAAGATGTCTTATTTATCTAAATCTCCTTGGGTTATTCACTATGACGGCTCTAGCTGCAATGGCTGCGACATTGAAGTTTTGGCTGCTCTTAATCCAGGATTTGACGTAGAACGCTTTGGTATTATCAATACTGGCAACCCTAAACATGCAGACATTTTCTTAGTTACTGGTTGCGTTAATGAACGAAATCTCCCGGTTATCAAGGAGATCTACGACCAGATGATTGAGCCAAAAGTTGTTGTTGCATGCGGTGTATGTGCTTGCACTGGTGGCATTTTTAAGGATTGCTACAACGTTTTGGGTGGTATTGATAAAGCAATTCCTGTTGATGTATATGCTCCTGGCTGCGCAATTCGCCCAGAAGCAATTATTGACGCAGTAGTTGAAGGCCTTTCTGTTTTGGAAGAAAAGGCAAAGAAACTTAAAGAAGAGAAGGGGGCATAAGTCATGGCACTTAATCAGTCATTCATTGACATCACTATCGACGACTTATTGTCCACGTGTGAGCAGTATCGTGATAACGGATATCGTCTTGCTCAGATTCATCCCGTTATGCACGATGATGACTCCATTACTTTGGTTTACACCTTCGTTAAAGAAAGCGAAGTTGTTAATTTGAAGATCAATAACCTCCACAAGCATCAGGAGGTTATTCCTTCGGTAACTGAAATGTTCTTGCAGGCTTTCGTATACGAAAACGAAGCAGCAGAACTCTTCGGTCTTACTATCGAGGGCAACGTGTTGGACTTTAAGGGTAACTATTACACCTTCAGCCCAGGCGTTGATGCTCCTATGACTATTGTTACTCCTGAACAGCTTGCTGCTCGTCAGAAAGCAGCACGTATTAAGGCTGCTAAGGCCGCAAAAGAAAAGGCAAAGAAGCAGGCAAATCCTGAAGAGGCGCTTGAAGCTGAAATCGCTGCAAAAACCGCAGGCTTGGATCCTGAAAAAGCTGCTAAGGTTGCCGCTGCTATTCGCGCAAAGGCTGCTAAGGCTAAAGCAACTCAGCCTTCTGAAGAAGAGCTTATTGAGAAGGAAATTGCTGAAAAGACCGCTGGTCTTGAGCCTCGTAAAGCTGCAATGGTAGCAGCAGGCATTCGTGCAAAAAGAAAGCGTGAAAAAGAGCGCGCTCAGTCTAGTGAAAATGAAGGGGAATAATCATGGGTAAAGCTACGGTAATTCCTTACGGTCCTCAACATCCTGTTCTTCCTGAGCCACTTCACCTTGACTTGGTTATGCAGGACGAAACAGTAGTTGACGTTCTTCCTCAGGTAGGTTTTATCCATCGAGGACTCGAAAAACTTGTTGAGACCCGTGACATTCATCAATATATCTACGTTGCAGAACGTATTTGTGGCATTTGTGCATTCGGTCATTCCTATGGTTATGCTCAGTGTGTAGAAAACCTTATGGGCGTTGAAGTTCCTCAGCGTGCTGAATACTTGCGTGCAATCATGCATGAGCTTTCTCGTATCCATTCTCACATTTTGTGGCTTGGTCTTGCGGCTGACGCATTTGGCTTTGAGGCATTGTTTATGCACTGCTGGCGTTTGCGCGAGCGCATCTTGGATATCTTCGAAGCAGTTGCTGGTGGTCGTGTTATTTTGTCCTACACCCTCTTGGGTGGCGTAACGCGCGACATTGACGCGCCAATGCTTCAGTCCATTAAAGATACCCTTGCTGGTATTGAGGGTGAATATAATGAAATCGTAAAGACCTTCTTGAATGACTTCTCAGTTAAGGATAGAACGCTTGGTGTTGGTTATATTTCTACCGAAGATACCATCAAGTACGGCATGGTAGGTCCATTTGCTCGTGGATCAAACGTTAACAATGACGTTCGTTGTTTAGGCATTGGTGCATACGGTGACTTGGCAGAGTTCAAGCCTATTCTTGCTGATACGTGTGACTGCTATGGCCGTATGAAGGTACGTGCATTAGAGGTAAATCAGTCTATCGAAATTATTCGCGAGCTTATTGATAAAATCCCTGATGGTGCTTATCACGTTCCAGTAAAGGGAACCCCTAAAGAGGGAGCTGAGGCAGTTAATATTCTCGAGCAGCCTCGTGGTGAGGTTTACTATTATTGCTCTGGTAATGGTACCAAGTTCTTGGAGAGAATGCGTATCCGCACTCCTACCTCGCAGAATATTGCTGGTATGACTATGGCACTTAAAGGATGCGATTTGGCTGATGTTAATAACATCATCTTGTCTATTGACCCTTGCATTAGCTGCTCTGAAAGGTAGGAATCATGGGATCTTTTAAACTTGGCAAAATGACTATGAGGTCATTGTTCAAAAAACCTGATACCGTTCTTTATCCTTTCGAAGAGAAGCCACTTCCTCCAGGAATGAAGGGTCATGTTGAGCTGGCAATCAACAAATGTACCATGTGCGGTATTTGCGCAAAGAAGTGTCCTTCTGGAACCATCGTGGTTAATCGAATGACTGAAGAATGGACCATCGACCCATTCGACTGCATTCAGTGTGGCGTTTGTGTTCGCGAATGTCCTCATGATTGCTTGACCATGGCTGAAGGCTACACTAAGCCTGCTGAAGATAAGTTCCTCCGTCAGTACGACCAGAACGAATACCGTGTTCTCAAGCGTCAAGAGTTCGAACAGAAGCAGATTTTGGCTCAGGCAAAGGCCGAAGCTGGTGCCGCTTCCAAGGCTGCACGTGCTGCTGAAACTCCTGAAGAGCGCGCAGAGGCAGCAGCTCAGGCTCGTGAAGCTGTTAAGACCGCTAAGGCAGCTAAGCAGACTGCTCTTACTGCTAAGGAAGCACGTGAAGCTGAAAAGGCTAAAGAGGTCGAAAACGATCGTCCTGACTTTATCCCACGTGACGAAAAGCGTCGCTAAAAGCAGCAACGGAGCTTTCGTAGAGGAATATACGAAGTATTTGCTTTGTACCTCTTATAGATTATTAAAACTACCAGGTACCCCCTGGTAGTTTTTTTATGCGGGAGTGCTAAAATTTATAAGGTTAATCGCAGAAATAATGACCGGAATAAAAGCAGGTAAATTAATGGCTCATAAGCACCCAGAGGAATACGAAGTAAGCAATAAGATTTTTACTATCCCAAATTTGCTTTCGTTTATTCGTTTGCTGATGATTCCTGCATTTCTTGTTCTCCTTCTTAATGGGTATGACTTGATTGCTACGATTATTTTTGCTGTAGCTGCTTCAACCGACTGGGTTGATGGCCAAGTTGCAAGAAGAACTAATTCCGTTTCTCGTTTAGGGCAATTACTTGACCCGGCCGTTGATCGTCTTTTGATGATTAGTGGTGTTATTGGAATTTTGCTTGTAGGACGCTTGCCTCTTTGGATTGTGGTATTCGTCATTATTCGTGACTTAATCTTGCTTATTGGCGGCGCTTACTTAATCAAATCTTGGAATATTCGCGTACCTGTTATCTATCTGGGTAAATTCGCTACAACCTTCTTATACATTGGCTTTGCCGGATTGCTCTTGAATTTCCCTCTCTTCGAAGGAATGGGCGTAACTTCCTTTACTTGGCTTCCTGGCTTGTGTGAGGGTTTGTATTGTTGGGGCATTTGGTTTGTCTATATTGGTTTGGTGCTCGCTTTAATCACCACCATTTACTACATAATCAAGGCTGTTTTGGCGCTCAAGAAGGCTAAAAAAGAGCTTGAACAAACCCAGGGAATTGATGGCGATCTCCACTCGTCTAACAAAGGAGTAGTGCGTGGAGAATAAGAGGCGTTATTCCAGCAATCAACATTCGGCAGGAAATGCTCAAAACCCTTCTCAAAAAAGGGCTGGTCAAGCACGCGCTCAATCATCTGCTCAAGCAAATTCCCAAGCACGTTCTCAAGCACGCGCTCAATCTGGCTTTTCTAGCGAAAAGAGGGAAGTGCTCTACCAGTCTTCCCATAGTCAAGCTATGAATACGCGCCGCAAACTTACCACTGATTCTTCACGGGGGAGAGGAACCTATAATCGCTCAACTGCGCCTATCTCTCATGAAGGTACCTCTTATAGCCAGGGCTCTTCTCAGGGACGAAATAGTTCTGTTTCTTCGCGAAATACTGCTTCTTCCTTACAGAGAAACCTTCCTTCCATAAACGAGAGACAAACTACCTCTTCGCAAAGGAAATTGGAAGAAATTCAGCGTAGGTCTGCTTCTAATTCACGCTCGTTTTCGGGCGGGGATTCTCGTGGCTTAGCTGGCACGGAGGCTCAGCGCGGCCGAACAGGACAAACACGTGCATTAGGTATGGAAAGCTCACGTGCCCAAGGAAAAGAAGGCTCACGCGCTGCGGGCAAAGGTAATGCACGTACCCAGGCGCAGTCAAAATACCAGTTTGCGCAAACTTCTGGAACGCGCTATGCCACCGAAGAGGAAAAGTCGCGGAAATATAAGAGC
>JBJEKV010000201.1:0-9521 GCA_051878815.1 Anaerotardibacter sp.
CAAGCTAATACTAACAACAACACTATTTAGAACGAATGGTTACGGTTCTTTTATCGTTAATAGCCACTCTACCTTCTGCGAAAAGCTGCAAAACTTCAGGATAAAGCTTATGCTCAACCGCATGAATCTTTTCTTCGAGCGTCTCTAAGGTGTCATCTTCTTCAATTACAACAGGACGCTGAGCAATGATAGGACCTTTATCGTATTCCTCGTTAGCGAAATGAACAGTTACTCCCGTCACCTTCACACCAAAGTTAAACGCATCTTCAATGCCGTGAGCACCCTTGAAGGAAGGAAGAAGCGCAGGATGAAGATTGATTACCTTATCTTCAAACGCATTAAGAACAACTGGAGTAAGCATTCTCATGTATCCAGCCATAACAATATATTGAGCACCGCTGGCAGTCAGTTCATCAACAATGATTTGATCTGCCTTCTGCTTGTCCTTGAAAATTGCGCGATTCAGCGCAACGGTTGGAATGCCTGCCTCTTGCGCTCTTATCAAACCATAGGCATCAGGACGAGAAGAAATAACTTTTACAATCTCAACGTCCAAAGAACCTGCTTTTGCTGAATCAATAAGGGCCTGAAGATTCGTTCCGCTACCGCTGATAAGAACGCCAATTTTTAAGGAACCACCAGCCGTAACATTCTTATTGGACATTTGTGAAACCTTTCACATCAATCTATACAAAAACAAAGAGCGCGCCCCTTATAGACGCGCTACTAAGATATCTCAAGAGATTATTCTTCCTCTTCCTGCTCCTGCTCAACTGGCTCAGAGTAGTCAACAAAGAGGTTTTCTGGCTCAACATAGGTTACTTCACCAGAGCCAGGAACAATCTGACCTACTACAAAGGTCTCTTCGCCCTCTGCTTCAAGAATTGCGCGAACTTCATCAACCTTGTCTGGAGCAACAATCAAAACCATACCAAGACCCATGTTGAAGGTCTTCAATGCTTCTTCCTCATTCAAGCGAGCTGCCTGGCAAACCCAAGGAATGATTGGAGGCATAGTCCAAGTGCCTACATAAACCTGAGCATTAACATTCTCAGGCAAAGCACGATTGAGGTTTTCAGTGATGCCGCCACCAGTAATGTGAGCCAAAGAACGTACTGCACCAGGAAGCTGGCGAAGAACTGAGCGAACAGGCTTTACGTAGATACGGGTAGGAGTCAACAAAGCCTCAAGAACACATTCGCCATCAAGTTTTTCCTGAGGGAGACGAAGCTCATACAAGGTTTTGCCTTCAGTGCAAACCTTACGAGCAAGAGAGTAACCATTGGAATGGAGACCGGAAGATGCCAAACCAATAAGTACGTCACCTTCTTGTACTTTTTCAGGATCAAGCATCTCAGGACGATCAACTACGCCAACACAGAAGCCGGAGAGGTCGTATTCGTTTGGATCCATAACGCCAGGATGCTCTGCCATTTCGCCACCAATGAGTGCACAACCACTCATTTCGCAGCCATCAGCAATACCAGATACGATTTCTGCAACTGCTTCGCTCTTCAATTTGCCAACAGCAATATAGTCCAAGAAGAAGAGAGGTTCAGCACCGGTTGCCAAAATGTCATTTACGCACATTGCAACTAAGTCGATACCTACGGTGTCATGCTTTGAAGCAAGCTTTGCAAGCTGAATTTTTGTACCAACGCCATCAGTACCGGAAACAAGAATTGGATCAACCATGTTCTTTGCAACCTTGATGGAGAACAAGCCACCAAAGCCACCAATGTCACCGCGTACTTCATCACGATAGGTTCTATGAACAGCGTCCTTAATTGCATCTACTGCACGAGCACCTTCTGCAGTAGAAACGCCAGCATCAGCATACGTAGTTGACTCTTGGGTAATCCAGCTAGGCCACTTAGTACCTTCCTGTTCAACTGGGCTGACAGTAATACGTTCTGGCATAGTCACTCCTTTAAAAACGCAAACATATAAACAACAAGACGGTACCCTAACCAGATACCGTCTCTTAATTCTAAACGAAAAACACTAAAACGTAATGATTCTGCGCATATCTTTATAACGATTTCGGCAAGAAGCTTCCTTCCTTTAGATAATCTGGGATTTCAACCGGATAATCTCCCGTAAAGCAAGCATCACAAAAGCCTTTATGGTCACACTGAACCGCGTTATGAAGGCCCTGAACCGAAATAAATGCCAAAGAGTCACAGCCAATGAATTCGCACATCTCTTCGTTAGTCATATTTGCCGCAATAAGCTGATCTTGAGTGTCAGTATCAATTCCGTAGAAACAAGGCCACAAAACCTCAGGAGAAACAATGCGAAGATGCACTTCTTTTGCTCCTGCATCTTTAAGCATAGCAACAAGTTTTTTGGAGGTATTGCCACGTACGATTGAGTCATCAATAACAATTAGACGCTGGCCATTAATAACAGAAGGCAGCGGATTTAATTTCAAGCGAATTCCCAGCTGGCGCATTTCATCAGTTGGCTGAATAAAGGTACGTCCCACGTAACGATTCTTCACGATGCCATCGCTATAAGGAATACCACTTTCAATGGCATATCCCATAGCAGAAGGCAATCCTGAGTCAGGAACACCTAAAACCAAGTCAGCATCAACCGGTGCCTCCTGAGCCAAGATGCGACCCATTTCTCTTCTTGCACGATAAACACTCTGACCATCCATTACTGAGTCAGGGCGTGCGAAGTATACATACTCAAACAGACAGCTTGCACGACGGCCAACCTGAGATACTACCTGAGAGAAGAGGCCTTCTTCGTTAATACGAATAATCTCACCTGGTGCAATCTCTCGTACCCACTGAGCACCAATAATGTCCAATCCGCAGGTCTCAGAAGATACTACCCAACCACGATTGTTAGGCAACTGACCCAAAACCAAAGGACGAATACCATTTGGATCACGGAATGCATAGAGCGATTCAGGGCTAATTAATACCATTGCGTAAGCGCCCTTAATCATTTCCATAGCGCTAACAATGCCCTTACGTAAAGAGTGAGTTTCCTGGGTTACTTTGCCAATAATCTTTGCAGCAGCCTCAGAGTCAGTACCAGCGCGCAAATGAATGCCGTACTCTTCGCAGCTATTACGCAATTCTTGCGTGTTTACCAAAGTGCCATTGTGAGCAAGCGCAATCAGAACATCACCAATAGGGGAAATATGTGGCTGAGCTGCCTCCCAAGAAGCGGCTCCACCTGAAGTTGAATAGCGAACGTGGCCTGCGGCAACATGGCCTTTTAAGGCTGACAAGGTTGCTTCATCAAATGCTTGCGTAACCAAACCAAGGTCTTTAGCAACCATAACGGTATCGCCATTACCTACCGCAATACCGGCAGATTCCTGTCCACGATGCTGAAGTGCCTGCAGACCAAAACAAGTCATACGCGCAACGTCTTCTCCTGGCGCATAAATACCGAAAACACCGCATTCCTCTTCAAGACGATCAGGGCGTTCGCCAGGAAAAATGGAAGTTGCCATACCTACTCCTTAAGAAGCTCTCAAAAAAGATTAATTTCTGGTGACGTTGTTTTACAACCTAAAACAAACCGTCACTTCTACCTTCTACGATTGTATGGCTGTCTTTGTTACGGATGCGTAAACAATTATTCTTCCGTCATTTTGACTGTATTCACAGGTACAGAACATAAATGACTTTTCTACGTCTTCAGCTTTAATCTTCTGCACTTTTTGAGGGACTGCACTTCGGTCAATTTTTGCTTGGATATACTTCGTATACTCCTCGTCCGAGGCAAACGTGGTTTGAACAATAGGGTCATCACCCGTTGTCTTGATTACCGAAAACGTAGTAAGCAGGTAATTAGCAGTTGGAGTGTAGAGATAGATGATGCGGTTTTCATTAAATTCCTTTGAGTCTACCCACTCAGCAATGCACGCAAACATTGAGCCATCATTCATATGGTGACCATAGATAGCGTTATTTTTATCACTGAAATCAGGGCTGTTAGAGCTATCAAGGAAGACGGTACCCGCAGAACCAAGAAGTCCTTCGTTGCCGTTAAAGGCTTTATCAAGATACTCTTCGTTATCATCACCCTGAACTACGGGGTAATTAATTTTGGTTTCTGGAACAAAAACCCACGCAACAATATCTTCATTTTCTTGACGAAGAGCATCCCAATCTACCTTTGCGTTGAGATAGTTGTCCTCGACATCAGATACATCGAAATGCTCTTGTGCTTCTTGATATGCCTTATCTTGGACCCAATATTGGTATCCAATTAATCCCAAAAGAACTACCGAGACAATAAATACAACAAGCGCAATTTTAAATGCAATAGTTGATTTACTTCTCATTCAGACGATCCTCCAGTGCTTGATTGATAATTTTGAGCGCTTTAATGCGCGCATACATTTTATCGTCGCTTTCCAAAACAATCCAAGGAGCTGCCTTTGTAGACGTTAAGCGGAACATATCGTTTACTGCTGCGCAATATTCTGGGAATTTTTCTCTGTTGCGCCAGTCTTCCGACGTAATCTTCCACTGCTTATCAGGGTTGTTTTCTCTGTCTTTAAAGCGTTGCAATTGCACATCATAAGAAACATCAACCCAGAATTTAAGCAAGATTGCTCCCCAGTCAATTAAATCCTGTTCGAATGCATTAATTTCATCATATGCACGAGACCATTGCTCTACAGAAGCAAAACCTTCAACACGCTCAACCAAAACGCGACCATACCAGCTACGGTCATAAATACCTACATGACCAGCTTTAGGAAGACGCGTCCAATAACGCCACAAATGAGGGTGAAGAAGTTCCTGTTTGCTTGGAGCTGGCGAAGGAAAGATGGTATAGGCGCGCGCATCAAGTGCCTGAGCAACACGCTTAATGTTGCCACCTTTTCCTGCCGCATCAAGTCCTTCGTACATAATAATCATCGGAATGCGCCTAATGTACATCTGGAGCTCAAGACGATTAAGTCTCTTTTGTTCCTTCTTCAGTTCCTGCTTGTACTCTTCTTTAGTAAGTGCAAGGCTGTGGTCAACTTCGGAAAGCTGTGGATAATTCTCTTCAATCTCATACGCACTTGTAGCAGGAGCCAGTTTTTGCGCCTCTGCTGCTCTAAGCACGCTTGCTTGATATGCTTCTTCGCTACATTCATGCGCATGACCTGCTGCTGAATCATTTGTTTGAGAAGCAGAGTTTTCTTTTGCTGCTTGAGCAGCTGCAAGGGCCTCTTCGTCTAATTCAGCATTGAGTGCTTCCTCAAGACGGCCCACAATAGTACGCGCAACCCCAAGATTTACGCTTCGTTTATCTTCTGCATTGAGAACAACCCACGGGGAATAATCCCAGTTGGTCTTATCAATCAAGTCTGAGTAAATCTCGTATACTTCTTCGTACTTTTCACACTGAACTAAGTCATCAGCCGTAACACGCCATTTTGTAGCTGGATCAGAGTAGAGTTCAATCAGACGCTCTCTCTGAGTTGATTCAGAAATATGAAGGAAGAACTTGATAACAATATAGCCATCATCAGTAAGTTGCTTTTCGAAGCTCTTTATAGATTCGTAGTATTTTTCTGCAAGATTACGTGCAATAATGCGACGCTTCTTGCTTTCATCAAGGGTGTTGGTTACGTGCTCAGCAACGGTAGAATACCAACCTCTATCAAAGAAGGTTATGCCATCACGAGGACCTAATGCCTTCCAAAACTGCTGCATAGCAGGATAGTAGCTTGTTGCACCAAAATCATCACGCGCAGCAAGGGCTGCCTCTTCAGGATTGAAATCTTCAGTTACATGAACTGACGTTCCACGCGCATCAAGATGATACAAGAAGTCAGAAATACGACTTCCCTTTCCCGCGCCTTTCCAACCTTCAAAGAGAACAACCAGACCGATCTCTTTTTCCTTTGCTTCCTGCTGGAGAATAACCAGTTGGTTAACGAGAGACTTGTACTCAGCTTTGTAGTCTTCTTTCTTAATTTTTTCCGTGATAGGTTTGATAGTGTCCAGCATAATAATCCCCTCAATTGTGCAACTAGACTATTGCGTTCCAAATAGCGTTTCACGCAATAAACCATTCAAGTACGAATACAAAAAAGAGCTTTAGCCCATTTTTATCATTTGAACAGTGAGAACAGAAAACCTCTTACAAGAATAATAGTTAAAACATCTTAAATATTTTACAAATTCACCGTTTTTCTCTTACAAAAAGGAAACTTTTTTCACACAAAATTGAAAGAGCAGGTAAAACACATCATTTTTTTAAAACACGTTCAAAATGGGATAGAATAAAGACACAGGGGGATTGTACATTTCAATCCAAACATGTTTTATTGACGGATTTAAGAAAGTACTTTTGTCATGGCAAAAAAATCTAAAGATCTCGCAAAAAGCACACGAACAGCACTTCCTTATTTACAAAATCGAGAACTCTCTTGGCTTGACTTCAACAAGCGTGTTCTTGACCAGGGTGAAGATCCAAACGTACCACTCCTTGAGCGTATTACGTTTGTTTCAATTTTCTCAAGCAACCTTCAGGAATTCTTTATGGTTCGTGTTGGAAGTTTGACCGACCTTAATTTAATTAAAAAAGAAATTCGCGACAATAAAACGCTCATGACTCCAAATGAGCAACTTACTGCTATCTACAAACGTTGTCATGAGTTATATCCAGAACAAGAGAGAATCTTTAACTCTTTACGTGAAGAATTGGCTGAAAATGGCATCTGCCAGCTCTTCCCTGAAGATTTGAACGAAGAGCAGAAGGAATACCTCCATACCTATTTGCAGGTAAACGTAATGCCATTCCTCTCACCTCAAATTATTAACTCCCGCCACCCATTCCCTCACTTGGTAAGTGGCGCGCTCTATGTTTTACTTCGCCTAGATGAAAAGCCAATTGATGTTGCCGAAGAATCCCTTGAAGCTACTTCTGATAAGAAAAAGAAAAAGCATAAGAATGTTCCAGCGGATGACGCACTCTTTGGTTTAATTCCACTCCCAAGCCAGACAAAACGCGTCATTAATCTTCCAGGCGAAGGAACACAGTTTATTCTTCTTGAACATGCCTTGAAGACTATTGTTCAAGAAGTGTTCTCTATGTACAAAACTAAACGAGCAAGCGTTATCTGCGTTACTCGTAATGCAGACATTGATGCAACAGCTATTCCGGAAGTTGACTTTGACTACCGCGAACATATGAAGCGTATTTTGAAGAAACGTGCACGCTTAGCTCCGGTACGTCTTGAAACTGATACGCCTCTCTCCCCTGTTACGGAAGCATTCCTCTTGCCTCGTCTCAACATCAAGCGTTGCCAAGTTTTCACCACTAAGGTTCCTCTTGATATGGGATACGCATGGGGACTTCCTAGCATGATTGAAAAAGAAAAGGCTGCAAAACTCACAAGCAAACCATTTGCTCCTCAGTGGCCTGCTTGTTTTGACGAAAAGCGCGGCATTATTGAGCAAGTTTGCGAACGTGAAGTACTCCTTCAATATCCATATGAAAGCATGGATCCATTTGTTCAGCTCCTTCGCGAAGCAGCAAATGACCCTCAGGTAATCTCTATCAAGATTACCCTCTATCGTCTTGCAAGCCAGTCTCACTTAGCTGAGGCACTTGTTCAAGCAGCAGAAAATGGAAAAGAAGTTACTGCGCTGTTTGAACTTCGTGCTCGTTTTGACGAATCGAACAATATTGAATGGTCCCAGCGCTTCGAAGAAGCAGGTGCTCATGTAATCTATGGCTTCCATGACCTGAAAGTTCATTCTAAGATCTGCACGATTACTCGTCGTACCGATAAGGGTATCCAGCACATCACCCAGTTAGGAACGGGTAACTACAACGAGAAAACTTCTAAGCTCTATACCGACTTCTCCTTCATCACGACTGACGAAGGAATTGGTAAGGACGCAGCAGAATTCTTCCGCAATATGAGTTTGGAAAATGCTACTGATTCCTACAATGAGCTTAAGGTTGCTCCTTTGCAGATTAAGCCAATGATTATGGAGAAGATCGATCAGCAAATTAAGCTTGCTCAAGAAGGCAAGCCTAATGGTTTGATTTTCAAGACCAACTCCATTACTGACAAAGAGATTATCGACAAGATTGCCGAAGCTTCTCAGGCAGGCGTTCACACTACCCTCTTTGTACGTGGCATTTCCTGTATTGTTCCTGGCGTTGAAGGCTATACCGAAAACGTTGAAGTAGTATCCATTGTTGGTAGATTGCTTGAGCATAGTCGTATTTACGTATTTGGTCCTGTTGATGATATGGAAATCTTCCTCTCCAGCGCAGACCTTATGACCCGTAACATGGATAAGCGTATTGAGATTGCATGGCCAATCAAGGACAAGGCTCTCAAGCAGAAGATTGTTGATTATCTCGATATTTCCTTCAGCGACACCGCAAAGCTCAGGAAACTTAACAGCAACCTTGAATACACTCCTTTGGGATTCTTCACGGAAACAAATGAAGACGGCACCACTAACGAATTCAATTCTCAGGAATACCTGATTAAAAAGGCTGTCGAAGATTACGCTGCTTCCAAGAAGGAACGCGAAGAGCTTGCGCGTACACGCGCTGCTCAGGCAAGAGCTCAACGTCTCAAGGACGCAGAAAAGCTTATGCATGCCGCAAGCGTATTGACCACAACGAAAGCCAAAGAGGAAGCTGCGGCAACAGCAGAAGCTGAGACTGCTACAGAACCGGAAGTTCAGGCTACTGAGCCTACTACTGAAGCACCGGCACCAGCTGAGCCTACAGCTCAAGTTGTTGAAACGGTCGCAGAGACACCAGCTGCTGAAGTTGAAGCAGCTCCTGAAACCACAGAGGCTACCGCTTCGCTAGAACCAGTAGCTGAAGAAACTGTAGTAGCAGAAGCACCAGCAGAAGCCGAAGCTGCTCAACCTGAACCAGAGACAGCCGACCAACCTGAACCAGAGCCTACTGCTGATCCTAAGCCGGTAGAGGTTCTTGAGGAAAAGCCACAAATTCCTTCTCAGAAGCCTGTTCAGACCGAGAAGCCTAAAGAAACATACAGCGCTCAGTCAATCAACGATGTAATCAAGGCAGCAGGTGAAGAGCCTGTTGTGATTAAAACGTCCTTCGATAATCCAACCACGCAGGATAAAAAACCATCCAAGACAGAAGCTGAAGCTCCTGCTCCAAAAGCAGCTCCTGTAACAGTCAGCGAAGCAACGGTTGTATCAGAAGGCACTCCTTTACGCGACGCAATTCAGCTTATTGAGAAAAAACCTCCAAAAGCTTCGCTCTGGGCGCGTATTAAATTCCTTTTTACTGGTAGACTTGATTAGTTCTCAATCTCCCCTTGTACGCAAGGTATAAGGGGAGAAAATTTATGTACACATCAAGGAGGAACAAAATGTCTAAAGGAAAGGCACGTGCTCTTTTACCTATTGGAGTCTTTCTTGTTCTCTATTTAGGACTGGGCTTCACCTTAGAATTTGGTATGGGCGTAGAAATGGGCTTCTACCAAATTCCTATCGTTGTTGTTTTCTTAGTTGCACTTCTTGTTGCGTGCCTGCAAAATA
>JBJEKV010000202.1:0-2175 GCA_051878815.1 Anaerotardibacter sp.
TTCTCTTGGTGGCGTAATTGTTGATGGTGGTACGTTTGATTGGGCTGCTCATGCTGATGCATACCCACAGATTGCAAAGCCTAACCCAAGCTACCATGGCGTTGCGTTCACTGAGGCAGCCGGACCTGCAGCATTCGTAACCTACATACGTGCGGTTCTCCTTCGTGACCAGGGCGCATGTATTAGCCCATTCAACGCCTTCATTCTTCTTCAGGGAACCGAGACTTTGTCCCTTCGCATTGAAAGGCATAGCGAAAACGCAGCCCGCGTTGTTGAATATCTCAACAATCATCCAAAGGTTGCAAAGGTTAATCATCCAAGCCTCCCTGATCACCCTGACCACGAGCTTTACACTAAATACTTCCCTAATGGTGGTGGCAGCATCTTTACCTTCGAAATTGAAGGTGGCAAGGACGAGGCTTGGAAGTTTATTGACAACCTTGAAATCTTTAGCTTGCTCGCAAACGTTGCTGACGTAAAGAGCTTGGTGATTCATCCCGCAACTACTACTCATTCTCAGCTCACCGATGAAGAATTGGCAGATCAGGGTATCACCCAGGCAACCATTCGTCTTTCCATTGGTACTGAGCACATTGACGACATTCTTGAGGCATTAGACAAAGCATTCAACGCTATTTAAGAGCGGCCACACAGTATAAAAAGGAAGTGTTTAACGTGGCAACTATTTATACATCAGCTGATCATCTTATTGGTAAGACTCCTCTTCTTGAGCTTACCCATATCGAAAAGAAATTCGGCTTAAACGCAAAAATTTTGGCTAAGCTTGAGTATTTCAATCCTGCAGGAAGCGTAAAGGATCGTATTGCGAAATCAATTCTTGATGACGCCGAAGAGAAAGGTTTAGTAAACGCAGAGACTACCCTTATTGAGCCAACTTCAGGAAACACTGGCATTGGCTTGGCTTCAGTAGCAACGGCACGTGGTTATAAGCTTATTGTGACCATGCCTGAGACCATGAGCGTTGAACGTAGGCAGCTTATTGCTGCATACGGTGCCGAGATTGTGCTCACTGAAGGCGCAAAGGGCATGAAGGGTGCAATTGCTAAGGCGCAAGAGCTTGCGAAGGAGATTCCAAACAGCTTTATTCCTGGCCAGTTTACTAACCCTGCAAATCCAAAGGCTCACTTAACTGGAACTGGTCCTGAGATTTGGGAGGACACTGATGGCGCGGTTGACTACTTCGTAGCGGGCGTTGGAACCGGTGGTACCGTAACGGGCGTCGGTCAGTATCTTAAGTCTCAGAATCCTGAGGTTAAGGTTGTTGCCGTAGAGCCTAAGACTTCAGCAGTTCTTTCTACCGGCGTTGCAGGTTCTCATAAGATTCAAGGTATTGGTGCCGGCTTTGTTCCTGACGTATTGGACACTACCGTTTATGACGAAATGATTCCGGTTGAAAATGAGGATGCGTTTAGCACAGGTAAGGAAATTGGTAAGAGCGAAGGCGTTTTAGTAGGCATCTCTTCCGGCGCTGCTCTTTGGGCTGCAATTCAGATTGCACAGCGTCCAGAAAATGAAGGTAAGACTATCGTTGTTCTTCTTCCTGATACGGGAGATAGGTACCTTTCAACAGAACTTTTTGGTGAGTAGGTTTTAGGGTTAAACTCATATCTTCCAAACTAATGAGGCCGCTTAATGCAGCCTCATTGAGTATTATGTTTGAATTCTGCAAAGAAGCAGCAAATCCTTATTCTTTGCCGTCCCAGCAGTAGGTGCACAACTTAGCAGGATCAATACCAATTGCTTCCTTCAAGCCGTCAAGACTCTGGTAGCTCAAGGAGTCAAAGCCCATCTCTTCGCAGATGCTCTTCAAAAGGCACTTGCCGCGTTCAGTTGAACCGTCGGCGTATTCGGCAATATGATTTACGCCTTCTTCGCCTTCTAATTCCTGAATCTTACGGCGAGCAATCAAATCCATCTCGGACTTGCTGGTAGAGAAGCTAATATACTTGCAGCCATACATAATTGGAGGGCAAGCAGAGCGCATGTGTACCTCTTTTGCACCAGCGCCGTACAAGAAATCAACGGTTTCACGAAGCTGAGTTCCGCGCACAATGGAGTCGTCAACGAAGAGAAGCTTCTTGTCCTGAATGAGCTCAGGAATAGGAACCTGCTTCATATGAGCAACACGGTCACGTACTGCCTGATTAGATGGCA
>JBJEKV010000203.1:0-2142 GCA_051878815.1 Anaerotardibacter sp.
GAGCCGGGGGTAGCGCCTTATCCCAATCATGAAGAAGGCCCGCCATCTTAGCCTGATCTTCGTCAAGACCATACGCCTTCGCTATCTTTTTCGCCGTTTTAGCTACCATTACACTGTGCTCGAAACGAGAAGGCTTCACTCTCTGCTTCAAAAGAGCCTTCATCTGTTCGTAATTTTCTTTACTGAAAGGATTACTTGAAAAAGAGATGTCTGAGATATCGGTTTTCTGATAAGCGAATTCCGACAATTCAAAACCAGGGGTATATAGCTTATTCGTCATAATGTAGTCCTCAACTAAAGCAGGAACCATCCCGCTAATAGACTTCTGTTTGGCAATTGCAGTGCGCACTTCGCTCGAAGAAACATCAACAGCATCAATTTCAATCATCTGAATAGTATCCGAAAAATCATGAAGAAGCGTTTTTGCGGAAGAATGAACCAGCGAACTACTTCCCGGTCTATCAACCCCAATAAAGATTGCCAATTCAACAAGCTCCTGCGCATTGCGCCACTTTGGCAACGTCAAAATAGCATCCGCGCCGCAGATGAAAAAGAATTGGTAGTCAGGGTATTGTTTTGTGAGCTCACGAAGCGTTTCGATAGTATAGGTGTCTCCCCCTCTGTCAATCTCGATAGTATCCACCCGAAAGAAAGGGTTGTCCTGAATTGACAGCTCAACCATACGAAGACGATGGTTGGCAGGAGTTACAAATTGCCCTCTTTTAAACACGGGCTGATAAGTGGGAATAAACCACACTTCGTCAAGATTAAAAACCTGACGCGTTTGTTCAGCACACGCTAAGTGGCCTACATGAGGAGGGTCGAACGTCCCTCCATATAAACCAATTCGTTTTGAGGCCATTTAGCCACGCACCTGGCCTTGTCCCTCAATGAGATATTTATACGTAGTAAGCGCTTCAAGAGCAAATGGTCCGCGCGCATGAAGTTTCTGGGTAGAGATACCAATCTCAGCACCTAAGCCAAATTCGCCACCATCAGTAAAGCGCGTAGAAGCATTAGAGTAGACTGCTGCTGCGTCAATCTGATTGAAGAACGCCTGGATAGCTTCAGGGTTGGTAGAAAGGATTGACTCTGAATGACCAGTGCCATACTGGTTAATGTGGTCAATTGCCTCCTGAAAACCAGAGACAACCTTCACGCTAATCTCCATAGAAAGATACTCAGTTCCCCAGTCTTCCTCAGTTGCGAGCATGTAATCTTTACCCTCAACAAGACCTTGTGTTTGGCATGTTGCTACTACCTGGGCATCACCGTGGATCAATACACCCCACTGTGCCAAAGATACAACAAGTGCTGGCAAGAATTCAGAAGCAATGTCAGCGTCAACTAAGACTGATTCACACGCATTACAAACACCGGTGCGCTGCGTCTTAGCGTTCTTAATAATAGTCAAAGCCTGTGCAGTATCGGCAGTTTTTTCTACATAGATATGGCAGTTACCCGTTCCTGTCTCAATAACCGGAATAAGTGCATTTTCTACACATGTCTGAATAAGGCTTGCACCGCCACGAGGAATCAAAACGTCAACAAGACCGCGAAGCTTAAGAAGCTCGTTTGTTTCCGCGCGATCAGTAGACTCGATAATGCTGATAGCATCCTTTGGTAAGCCAACACTCTCAAGAGCTTCACCCAATACATGCGCAATGCTAACACAGGAATGAATAGCAAGCGAACCACCGCGCAAAACACACGCATTACCCGACTTGATACAGATACCCGCCGCATCAGCAGTTACGTTAGGACGCGCTTCGTACACCATAGCCACAACACCAAGCGGAACGCTAACACGACGCAACTTCAAGTCATTGTAAAGCACACGCTCTTCTAAGATTTTTCCTGTAGGGTCAGGCAAGGATGCCAAGTCTTCTAAGGCAGATGCCATAGATTCAAGACGCTCCGGGGTAAGAAGAAGTCTATCAAGCAAAGATTGCTTAGTGCCCTTTTCCTGAGCTGCTTTCATATCTTTGTCGTTTTCAAGACAAATCAGCTCAGCGTTATCACGCAAACCCTGCGCCATAGCAAAAAGTGCCTGGTTACGCACCTGCTCAGATGCGAGTGCAATTAAAGGAGCTGCGTTTCGTGCCTTCTGGGCAGCGTTTTGTGCTTCACTCATTCGAATAC
>JBJEKV010000204.1:0-2141 GCA_051878815.1 Anaerotardibacter sp.
AATCGTCAAAAGGCAAATAAAGCGAAGCAAACGTACAACATGGCGAAACGATTTACAATCAATGTTTACAATCACGATACGAAGAAAGTTGAGATCATGGAACAAGGCAAAACGTTCTTTGAAGACCTACGTGACGTTGTAGAAGACGTTATTAACGATGGTAAAAGTCCACTGGAGGTTGTGTTTAAAGTAAGACGCAGAGGAACTGGACAAGAAGATACTTCTTATCGTATCGATGTTGATTCCTCAAAAGAGCCAGTACAAGTTGAGAGTGAAGTTACAGACCTTAACGAGTACTTTAAGCCGATTACACTGGAACAATCGTTAGCACTAGCGCAAGGCAAAGCGTTTGAAGATGCAATGAACGTGGGCAACGAGCAACCACAAGAAGCTCAAAAACCTGAACCTAAAAAGGAGGAAGCTGATTTCGGAGCAGAAGAGATTGAATTAGAGTAGCCAATAAGTACTTTGGGGGAGGAACTTATCGTGGAATTATCAGTGGTTGAACGTAAAGTATATGGCGCACTTATCATGAAAGTAAATGACGAAGGTTACGTAAAAATTAAAGGAAAGGCTATCGCAGAAGCTATCGGTTATAAAGCCTATGGAGGTATCATTACGTATGCTCTTCAAACGCTACAGTATAAAAACCATATCCGACAAATTGGAAAAAACGAATACATGGTGTACGTGTGAGCTCGCTACCCACGGACGCAAGAACTGTAGCTTTAGAGTTTTGTAATTTAGTTTACGATAGCTTCACGAAAAGCCAAATACAACGCGCTGTTATACAAGCGAAGCAGATACTTAGCGAAGGGTACGCCGTAGATGACGTACTCCTCGCTATCAATTATATCCTAACGGAGAAGAAGGTAAACATGTATTCGCTAGGATATGTGAAAGCAACAATCAAAGAAGTTCTACCTTTAGCCATTGCTCATCGTGATAAAAAGCAAGCTAAGTTGGAACAAGACAAGCTTATCGAAGAAATGCGAAGTCGAGGGGAGGAGAACCAATCTGAAAGAAACAGAGAGAAAGCCAAAAAATTCGGAAGAAGAAATGAACACAAAGATTATTCCGAGCTATTCAAGTAAAAATGAATGGTGGATAGAGGGTGAAAAACTCTTTATTCGTATGAATAGAAGAATAACTGTAGTAAATAAGAGGCACATAGATTTGGTTCTCCAAACAACTTGGTATGAGCAACACGGTTATGCTATTGGTACAATCGGGAATAAAAAAGTTCGATTGCATAGATTGATAACAGGAGCACCAGAAGGAAAAGTAGTTGACCATATCAATCATCACAAATTGGACAATCTCGATGAAAACTTAAAAATCTGTACACACGCTGAAAACGCTTGGAATTTATCAAGGCAAACTGGTGTGAGTTATTACAAGAGAGACAAAAAATGGAGAGCACGAATCGAAGTAAGAGGCAAGGTTCTCCACTTGGGTTACTTTGATAGTTATGAAAAAGCGTTGGAGGTGAGGAAGCGTGCAGAAAGAGAATACCAAAAGTAATACAGTTGTGTTTTCGCCAGGTTCGGAGCGAAACATTCTTTCGATTTGCTTACGGAATGAGGAATCGATAAATGACGTAGAAGGAGCTGATATTTATGCTGAGCATTTTAGCGTACCTGCTCATAAGTACATCTATATGGCTCTTCTCTACTTGTACCAAAAGCAAATAAAGCCAGAACCAATGTCCATCATGGAAGTTATCAGTGGTCGTGAAGCAAAGAAAAGCATTGAAGATATCGGAGGACTCGAATACCTAACGATACTCAGCGAAACGCACGTGCCTGCATCTAACCTCAAAATATTCATCGAGAAAGTTAGACAAGCGTTCACAAGACGTAAGCTTCTTGATATCGCAAATGACGTGATGGACTTTGTTAGTTCCGCGCAAGCCGAGACTTTGAATCCGTCAGAGCTCGTATCTTACGCAGAACAACAGTTAAATGACGTGTCCATACAAGTAAATAGAGTAGATGAAGTTTACAAGATGGGGACTCATACGGAGGCGGTTTTAGAAGAACGTGCAAAAACACCTTCAGCCGTACCAGGACTTGAAGTAGGTTGGGTTGAATATGATCGCGTCACGAATGGAGCACAACCTGGCGACCTTATCGTTGTAT
>JBJEKV010000205.1:0-2134 GCA_051878815.1 Anaerotardibacter sp.
ATTATCTGACAAACGCATGAACGCCAGAATCAAACCAAACGGAATTGCGGCAGGGAAGGCGCAGATGATAATTGCGAGCGCCATAAGGAAGCCCTGGAACACAATTGGGAAACTAGTAACGAGCAAGGCAGGATCTAAGAAGAGGTGAAGGAACTTAACTTCGTTCCATGCCTGAACCCATTCTTGATCATTGAGCCATGCTGCAATCTGGTCAGTCAAAGAAACGCCTACTACCTGAATAGCAGGAATAGTGTCAAGAGAAAGGGTTTCTCCCTTTTCGTTAGTGTAAGTTCCCGTGAGGGTATACATGCCACCTTCGGCAGGGAAGTAAACACCATAAATTTCGATACGGAAATAAGCACCTGCTACGGAAGGTTCAGAGAGAGTAGCTACCAGCTGTTGTCCGTTCTGGACGAAGTCAACTTCTGGGGTGCTTCGCGTCATTAAATCTTCACCAGTCAATACGGTCAATCGGGTGTTTTTCAAGCTGTAGTCAACACCTTCTGGCAAGGTAATAGTGATGCTTTTAACTTGTTCGTCTGAGCCTGCTTGACCTTCCCAGGTAATGCGGGTTTCGGTTGCACCTAATACGTCAGAGCCTGTATCTGCATTTGGACGAGCAGTGCATTTAGCGGTATCAAGTGCGTAGGCTGGTTGAGGCGCGAAGGAAATGAGGGTAGTGAGAGTCACTAAAAGCGCCATAACCAGAAGTAGAGCTTTTGAGCCGTAGTGAGAGGTAGATTTTACATGCATTAGTTTTTCCATTCGTAAGAATTCATCACGAGAAACGTGGTTTAAATCATAAGAGAAAAAGTGCGAGAGTAAAAGAGCAGAACCCCCTCTGCTTTCGCAAAGAGGGTTCTTTTTTGTTTTAAGACTTCTGTTTTGAGACGTAAGTCACGAACAATTGACTAAAACCGATTTCGCCTTATTAAAAGACTACATCCATTCCTTCATCAATTTGTCGATGGTGCCGTCGTCCTGAAGCTCCTTAATAGCCTTGTTTACTGCATCAAGCAAAGCAGAGTTGTCTTTGTTGATAGCTGCTGCATACTCTTCGCCAGTTGCTACAGACTTAACGACAGTAGCGTCGGTGTAAGAAGTGAGCATAGTCTCAACTACTGCTGCGTTGGTCAATGCTGCAGTAGCCTGACCAGCGTTCAAAGCTGCGAAGCAGTCGTTAGAGTTGCCATAAGCTTTGATAGTAGCGTTAGGATAGTTTTCCTGTGCGTATGCTTCACCAGTAGTGCCAGACTGTACTGCGATTACTACGCCAGCCTTGTTGAGCTCAGCGTCGCAGTTGTCTGCAGTGATGGAGGAGCTCTTCAATACTGCACAAGAGAGATCGTCTACATAGTAAGAGTCAGTGAAGTTGATCTGCTCAGCACGTTCTGGGGTTACGGAGAAGCCGGAGATACCCATGTCGTACTTACCGCCAGCGCTTACGCCCGTGATGATGCCGTCGAACTGCATGGTTTCAACCTGCAACTCAAGACCCATCTTGTCAGCGATTGCCTGAGCAAGAGCAATTTCGAAGCCTTCTGCCTCACCAGCATCATTGAGATTTTCGAATGGTGGGTAGTCAGGGGAGGTAACAATGGTCAGCTTGCCCTCATTTACCAAGCCCAAATCGTTGCTGGAGCTTTTGGATGAGGAGGAGCAACCGGCCAAGGTACCCAAGGATAAAGCCAACACTGCTGCAAGAGCAAGTGTCATAAGGGTTTTTTTCATTGGTAAACCTTTCACTCGTTTGCACGTCAGGCTTGAGCCTGACGTGAAACATTATGCCTCATTTTATAGGCGGTGATAGGTCTTTTTGTGCAAAACGGCCCAAGAATTAACGCGTTCGTTTTATTTCCGGCCTTGTATTCCTGCGAAAAGTGATTTCTCGGGTTTAGATGTTTGCATGAACTGCATCGCGCAAGAACTGAGTTGCGCCCGGAGCTACTGCTTCGTAGTATTTCTTAAAACGCTCGTCCATCAGGTAGCCATCAACTAAACCCCTGTGAGTTTCTGGGGAGTACATTCCGTCAGGCCAGTGAATCTGAAGCCAGCTTGCATGCAGTGTGGCAAGCTCTTTTGCTTCAGGGCTTGTAGCTGAGCCGGTTTTTATTGCGCAGGCAAGTTGACTCTT
>JBJEKV010000206.1:0-2122 GCA_051878815.1 Anaerotardibacter sp.
TTCCCGTTTTTCCTAGCGCGCTTTTCTTGATATCTCGATGAACATATTGTCTAAAACAAAGCCTTGAGATTAATAGGGCGAAATAACTTCTTATCTTCTGTCTGCATGAGTTGATCTTTAAAAAGAGCTGAACTCTGTAGGAGCTGAAGTTGAGTGGAGGATTGAAAATAAACTCACTTACAAAAGAGACTGGAACGATAGCGTTTTGGTCTCTTTTATTTTGCTGGTTGATTTTCTGTCAGTTGAACGGTTGTGAGATAAGGCTCGAACAATCCACACAACAGGTCACGGTAAAGAGAGCAAAATCGTTCACATCGTTCGCCGAATTCGTAATACTAATTTCAAATTTATAACACTTTAAGGTGTACTTTAGTTTAGAATAGTGTTAACACGAAATAGAAATCCGTAACATGAAAGAGGTAATCATGGATGTCAGTCGTCGTGATTTTATGAAAGCGGGCGGAGTAGGAATGCTCGGTCTTGCCTTAACGGGAATGCTTTCAGGATGTGGTTCTAGTAGTGGAAACGCTAAAGCTTCTGTTTCCGGTAATGCTAATGAAGTAATTGTATCTATGACACCTTCTTCTGAACCTGCTGCAGGCTTTGATCCTATGTTCTCCTGGGGTTGTGGCGAGCATGTACATGAACCTCTTTTGCAGTCCACCCTTATTACTACCGATAAAGATTTGAACTTCGTCAATGACTTGGCAACTGATTACACCGTTTCAGGTGATTGCCTTGTTTGGACGTTTAAGATTCGTGATGACGTGAAGTTTACTGACCAAGTTCCTCTCACTGCATCAGACGTTGCATTTACTATCAATACGCTTCGTAATTCAGATACTGCTGAAGCAGACTTGTCTATGGTAGAAAAAGCAGTTGCTACCAGCCCAACTGAAGTAGAGATTCATCTTAACAAGCCTTTTAACGCATTCCTCTACACTCTTGCGGTTGTTGGCATTGTCCCTGAGCATGCCTACGATTCCAAGACTTATGGTGAGAATCCAATTGGTTCTGGTCGATACATGTTGGAGCAGTGGGATAAGGGTCAGCAGGTTATTTTCCGTGCAAACCCTGATTATTATGGCGAAGCTCCAAAGATGGAACGCGTTATCGTTCTCTTCATGGAAGAAGATGCTTCCTTGGCAGCAGCAAATGGTGGCAAGGTTGACATTGCTTACACTGCTGCAACAAAGGCTTCCGCAAATCCAAAAGACTATGAATTGTTTGTATGCGACACCGTTGACTGTAGAGGCATTTCCCTTCCTTGTGTTCCTGCAGGCGGAACTAAAGAAGATCAGGGAGAAGCATACTCTCTTGGACATGACGTTTTGTGTAATGTTGAGGTACGTCAAGCGCTTACCTATGGTATTGATCGTGACGTAATGATTGATAACGTATTAAATGGATACGGAAAAGTTTGTTACAGCGTATGTGATGGTATGCCTTGGGGCAATGACGAACTTAAGTGTGAAACCAACAGAGATACTGCAAAGAAAATTATGGAAGATGCGGGCTGGACGTTGGGAAGTGACGGCATCTACCAAAAAGGTGATCTTCGTGCATCCTTTGAATTGTGGTATTCGGCAAGTGATTCCGTTCGCCAGGCACTTGCAGAAGAAGTAGCAAATCAGGGTAAAGAATTTGGTTTTGAGATTACTACTAAGGGTGGATCTTGGGATGGTGTAGATAACCTCTACACTAGGGAATTTAGCCAAGCAGTATTGTGGGGCTGGGGCGCAAACTCACCTACTCAGCTTTATGACTTAATTAGCTCTGACGGTTGGGGCAATTTCTCTACCTATGAAAGCAAAACCATTGATGCTCATTGTGATGCGGCACTTGCTACAAAAACCGTTGAAGAATCCTTTGATGAGTGGAAAAAAGCACAATGGGATGGCGCTGACGGCGTCGGATACCAGGGCGGTGCATCATGGCTTTGGTTGACAAATATCGACCATTTGTATTTCAAGCGTCCAGGATTGAACGTTGCCGAACAAAAGCCTCATCCTCATGGTCACGGCTGGTCTTTGGTTAATAATGTTGACCAGTGGACCTGGTAATCAATTTACCCTGACTATAAGAAAGAGTAGGGCGAAGGTGCGCGGTGCGTGCCTTCGCC
>JBJEKV010000207.1:0-2083 GCA_051878815.1 Anaerotardibacter sp.
GTTCGTAATCCATCCCGTTGAAGTTGCTATTATTCTGGCAGACCTTCATATGGATGTTGAAACGCTTTGCGCTGCTATTTTGCATGACACGGTTGAAAATGCTGATGCAACTAAAGAAGAAGTTGCTGGGCTCTTTGGAGAACAAGTTGCTGAGCTTGTTGATGGCGTAACGAAGATTACCAAACTCGAAGTTGGTGACTTGAACGACGAACAGGCAGAAACCTTCCGTAAGATGCTTGTTGCAATGAATAAAGACATCCGCGTTATGGTTATTAAACTGGCGGACCGTCTTCATAATATTCGCACGCTTTCTGCGTTGAGAGAAGATCGTCGTATCTTTAAGTCTCGTGAAACCTTGGAAGTATATGCTCCTATTGCTCATCGCTTGGGAATCAGCTCAATTAAGTGGGAGCTTGAGGACTTGTCGTTTTACTACCTTGAGCCACAGAAGTTTAAGGCAGTATCACGCATGGTTTCTGAAAGTCGTGCAGAGCGTGAAGCCTATTTGGAGAACATTATCAATATTCTCCATGACGAAATGGATAAGATTGGTGTTTCTGCTCAGATTATGGGTAGGCCAAAGCACTTGTATTCTATCTACAACAAGATGGTAAAACGCGGTAAGGGATTCTCTGAAATCTATGACCTTATTGCGGTTCGCATTATTACCTCTTCAGTAAAAGATTGTTATTCCGCTCTTGGTGCGGTTCATACTTTGTGGCATCCAATGCCTGGTCGTTTTAAAGACTACATTGCAATGCCTAAATTCAACATGTACCAGAGCTTGCATACTACGGTTATTGGCCCTGCTGGTAGACCTCTTGAGGTACAGATTCGTACCGAAGAGATGCATCGCCAAAGCGAATATGGCGTTGCAGCACACTGGCGATATAAAGAAAAGGGTGGCAAGGGCTCCGATACTAACTTCGACAAGCAGATTGCTTGGCTTAGAGAAATGGTTGACTGGCAAGACGAGACTAAGGACTCTCGCGAGTTCTTGAAGTCCTTGAAGGTTGACCTTGCGCCAACCGAGGTATACGATTTCACGCCGAAGGGCAAAGCTATGAGCCTCCGTGCAGGCTCTACGCCAATTGACTTTGCGTACGCTATTCATACCGAAGTTGGTCACCACTGTGTTGGCGCAAAAGTAAACGGTTCTATTGTTCCTTTGACCTACGAGCTCCAATTAGGTGATCGCGTTGAGATTCTTACGCAAAAGAGTGCGGGTCCATCACGCGGCTGGCTCAATATTGTAAAAACTCCGTCTGCTCGATCGAAAATTCGTTCTTACTTCTCAAAGATGAATCGTTCGGATGACTTGCAGGCCGGTCACGATAAGCTTTCACGTGAAATGCGTAAGCATGGCATGGGCATTTCAAGTGCTCAGAGTGCTCGTGCGGTTAAGCAAGTTGCCGAAGCTATGGGCTTTAAGGATACCGACACCTTGTTGGTAAACATTGGCGCGGGCAAAGAAAGTGCTCAGCATGTAGCTAACAGACTCCTCAAGATTTTGGTAGACAAGGGTACTGAAGAAGCAAACAAGCCAAGCATTGGTTTCTCTACCTCTTCTACGGGCAAGATGCCTCCAATGCTTACGAGTGTTCGCCGTCCAAAGAAGCATGCAACCCATAGCGAAAACGGCATTGTTGTAGAAGGCATTGATGACGTATTAGTTCGTCTTTCCCGCTGCTGTAATCCTGTTCCGGGAGATAAGATTGTTGGCTTCGTAACGCGTGGTAGAGGCGTTTCTGTTCACCGTGCTGACTGTCCAAATGCTCAGGAATTGCTCAAGCATCCTGAACGTATTATCCAGGTATCGTGGGAGAGGGAAGGCGCTTCCAAAGCTTCTTCTTATCAAGTTGAAATTGCTGTTCAGGCGCTTGACCGTATGAATTTGTTGCTTGATGTAGCTAAGGTTCTTTCTGACTTTGGTGCGAATGTAACCAGTGTTACTTCAAACACTCACCGTGATCAGATGGTTGATATGCATTTCTTGTTCCAGGTTTCTGACACTTCTTACATTGATGCTATTTTGCAGAAGATGAGAGAAGTAAACGGAGTCTTTGATGCTCATCGCGTTATG
>JBJEKV010000208.1:0-2077 GCA_051878815.1 Anaerotardibacter sp.
TACCTAAACCGGTAAATGCTTTATAAGGAGTTGGATACTCTGGATCATCTGCAGCCTGCTTGAAGTAAGTTGCTGCATTTTCGTAATCATTTTGGGTTGCGTATACGGTACCTAAGTTATAGCGAACCGCTGCAAGAGAATCATATTCTTCGTCAAGAACTGCCTGTGAGTAGGCGTGAATTGCTTCGTTTGGATCATGAAGTTTAACTAAGCAATTACCAATCTGATGATAAAGAAGGCCAAGTTCGCCTGGTGCAAATTCGTAATCTTTATCCTGCAAGCATTCAGTAAACTGAACAAGAGCATCTTCATACTGTTTTGAAAGGTATGAGCTATGCGCTTGCTGAAATAACTCATTATTCATAGTGCGTTTATCCTCCCATAGAGCGAGTTAATCCCTTTTATTCTAGCGGAAAGAGAGCATATATGCGAGAAAAGAAAGAGGCCTATGCGCAAAAGCAACATAGACCTCTCTCCTTTATTTATTGAGCAGGGCTTAGTTAGCGTTTTCGATAACAATTGTCTCAATAACGTCGCCAACGCGAAGTTCTTTAACAATGTCCAAGCCTTCAACAGTCTGACCAAATACGGTATAGCCTGAATCGAGGAATGGCTGAGCTCCCAAGCAAAGATAGAACTGAGAACCTGCAGAGTCTGGCATCTGAGAACGAGCCATAGCAAGGGTGCCGTCCAGATGCTTGTTGTTAGGGTTAGTGGTGTACTCCTGCTTAATGGTGTAACCAGGACCACCGGTACCAAATCCCATAAATGGATTGCCTGCTCCTGCAATTACTTGATCAGGATCGCAGTCACGAGTATTAGGGCAACCACCCTGAATTACGAAATCAGGAACATAGCGATGGAACTTCAAATTGTCATAGAAGCCCTTCTGTGCAAGCTCAACAAAGTTTCCAACGTGAATTGGTGCGTCATTTCCGTGAAGTTCGCAACGGATGTCACCCTTGGAAGTCTTGATGATTGCTACTTCGTTTCCGTTAGGTTTGTATTCTGGCGTATAGAGAGCCATAACATCTCCTACCTATTAACATTTTGTCTACCTTGGCGCCCCCTACAGGATTCGAACCTGCGCACTCTGCTCCGGAGGCAGACGCTCTATCCCCTGAGCTAAGGGGGCGTGTTGGATTATTATACGGTATCATTTACGAGATTACAGAATTGACACAAAACTGAGGTTACCCGTGACAGAACGTATTGAGATAACAAAACTCACCCATGGCCCTAACGCGCTTGGCCGCTGCAGCGACGGAAAAGTCGTCTTCGTCCCTCATGCTGCACCAGGCGATATTGTTGATGTTGAGTTCACAAAAGAGACCGCTTCTTTTAGAGAGGGCGTCATCAAAAACTTGGTTGAGCCAGGCTTCTCAAGGACTGAAGAAGCTTGCCCTTTCGCCGGCGTTTGTGGCGGATGTAACTGGATGCATATTTCATACGAAGAGCAACTGCGCGCAAAACGGGAAGACGTCTTAAGTCAGCTTATCCGCGTGGGAAAAGTAGATCCTGAAAAAGCCGAAGAAATAGTAGACGAATGTGTTGGCTCAAAACGACAGCTAGGCTATCGAAACAAGATTGAGCTTGCCTGTGGTTTCGACGAAAGAGCACGCCTGCAAGTAGGTTTTCACAAGCACGCTTCCTCAGAAATCATCACACCAAAAACCTGCCCGCTTGCCGTCAAAGGAATACAGAAGGCACCGCAAGCACTCAAAGGAGCCCTTGCCTACTTGCAAGGAACCCAGGATTTGGGCCTTATTCGTATTGGCGTGAGAGGAAGTCTTCGTACTAAAGATTGCGAAATTGCCCTCTGGACTAAACCGGGAGCATTTCCTCGTGCTGCCGCAGTGAAAACCTTAAAGAGCGCGCTTGATTGCACCAGCATCGTGCGTGTTATGGCACAGCCAGGAAAAGAGCGAAAGATTAAGGGAGTTGAAGCCCTCTATGGAAAAGGATGCTTCGAAGAGCTTTTATGCAACACCCGCTTTAAAGCCAGTGCTCCAAGCTTTTTCCAGGTAAATACAGGACAAGCTGAAACACTGGTATCCCTTGCCATTGAATGCGTATC
>JBJEKV010000209.1:0-2077 GCA_051878815.1 Anaerotardibacter sp.
AAACAAGGTCGGTCTTCTTGATTCGATGAGAGAAGTTGAAAAGCAAAGCGATAAGATTGCGAAGTATTTAAGTGGCGAAGGTCAACTTGAAGACATGGTTAAGTCCATTGATGAACAAATCAAAAAGGTTGATGATGATTTAACGAAGCTACGTGCGCAAGAGCCTGTCGATATGGAAGATTTGATTCAACGTGAGGACAACTTGTTCAGACAAATTCAAGAGCGTCAGAAGAAAGTTAAGGTTGATCGCTACTCTGGTGAGGGATTGAATCCACGTTTGAACAATGCATTACCTAACAAGGTTGGCAAAGTGGAACGTACACCTGACGAGTTGAAAGTGCTTGATGAGATTAAGGACTTAGAGAAGCGCATGAAAGATGTTCAAGCGGAAATCGGCGTTGCTCGTACTTCTATGCTGAAGGAAAATTGGAACGAAGAAATGTCTCGCCTAATCTCTACGAAGAGTCACCTTGAAGGAGAACGTGCTTTATACGATGGTTCTACGGATATCGTGAAGATGATGGATGACTTGGAGAAGAACGTTCATGAAATTGACCGTATTCTTGGTAACGATGATTTACTTGATGCTTACATCAAAGAACGTGTTGCTCCTGAGCAAATTCAAAAATGGTACGAAGACTTTAATAATAATCGTGTTCTTGATGAGGTGTCGTTTGAAACGGGCAACCAGTACAGTCAGCACGTGATTGATATTGCAAAACAGTTGCGCAAAAACTTTATCAGCATGGGTATGAAGGAAGTTGAGATTGATCGTATGAAAGCAGGCGCTTTTGATGAAATGCTTGACCACTACCTCCCTCACGTTTTAAGCCCAGCAGGTCGTAAGTTTATGCGTAGCAAAGAAGGACGTAACGTTTCTGCACAAGGCGGATTGCCGTTTGGCTTCTACAACACGGATAACCCTTTTGCAAAGGCACGTACGTTAAAGACAATCACGTTCGAGGACGGTACGGTAGTTAATAACCCTACGATTGAGCAAGCGAACCGTTACTTCAAAGAGAAACATGGCGTTGAAGAGTTTTTCCAAACAAGCTTACCTGACATTTATCTGTCACGTGCGTTAAAGCATAACGAATTAGTTTACTCTGACGACTACATGGAGAACATCATGTCAATGTTCGGCACACGTGTTACACGTGATAACGTTGATGAGTTTGATTCCTTCCAGGTAAACGTTGGGCAACTTAGAGATTATGTCCAATCAAAAGTAAGCCAACAAATTAGCTATGCTACAAGTAGCGGTATCTTAAGACCGTCTCAGAACTTTACGGAAGATATGTTGGAAGCGGTGCGTAACGATATTATGCGCGACCTGCACATTGACCCACGTGTGATTAAAGAAGATATCGTTCCAATGTTGAGCTTAAATAAGAAACAAGCAAAAGCTCTTCTCGATGAGGGACAAGATTGGGTGCATAGCGTTCCGAAAGAGATTGTTATGAAAGCAAATCAAGCACGTATGATTAGCATTGAGCGCGATCATAGCCGCATGCTTAAAGCTTACGATAAGTTTCTTCATTGGGTGAAATTGATGCAAACCGTTGTAAGTCCGTCCTTCCACATGCGGAACAAGATGGGTAACATGTTTAACTCTTGGCTGTCCGTTGGTGGACGTGTTAACTCCCCTGCTTATCAGAAGAAGATGTTCCAAATAATTCACCACAATGGCGAGCATAGTAAATTGCGTGATTTAGAACCGATGATTATAAATAAGCCTGACGGTACGCAAGAACTTATGGCTTGGTCTAATGTTTACGATACAGCACGTAAGTACGGTGTTATTGACGAAGGATATTTTGCTCAAGAGTTTGGCGCACAAGTTGCTCAAGCGACTACGAAAGGCAAAAAGAACTTAAAGCCTTGGGATATGCAAAATTTTGTAATGTTCCGAGGTGGTACTAAGGTTGGTAGATACAACGAGAATATGGACCGTTTAGCACAATTTAGCGCTCACCTTGCAGATGGCAAGACGGCTGATGAAGCGAAGGAATTGGTCGATAAGTATTTGTTCGACTACTCTGATTTAACAATGTTTGAACAACGTGTTATGAAACGT
>JBJEKV010000210.1:0-2073 GCA_051878815.1 Anaerotardibacter sp.
TTCTCGTTGTATTGATTGGAGCTCGTAAGCTCGAGTTCATTCCTCACAAGAAGCCAACTGCAATTCTTGAGTTCGGTTACGAATTCATTTCAAACGGCGTTGGTGCAGACGTTATTGGTGAAGGTTATAAGAAGCACATCCCATTCTTGTGCACCTTGTTCTTCTTCATCTTGTTTGCAAACATCGTTGGTCTTATCCCAGGCGCTAAAGCAACTGCTGGTACCATTTCTATTACTTGGGCATTGGCTTTGGTTTCTTGGGTTTACTTCAACTACTACGGTTTGAAGACTCTCGGCGTATTTGGCTACATTAAGAGCCTTTGCCCTCACGGAGTTCCTGGCCCAATGGTTCCAGTAATTTGGTTCTTGGAATTCTTCTCTATGGTAATTCGTGTTCTTACTCTTGCTGTTCGTCTTTATGGCAACATGCTCGCAGGTCACATGATTCTCGCCGTATTCTCTATTGCTACTACCGTATTCGTACAGTATGCAGTATTTACTATGGACCTCGTTGTTGGTCTTCCTGCAATCCTCTGGTTCTTCTTGCTCTTCTTCATGTATGCAATGGAGACCTTGGTAGCTTGCTTGCAGGCATACGTATTCACCATTCTTACTTCTTCCTACATCGGTATGGCTATCCACCCTCACTGATCGGAAGCACTTCTTTTACAAACATCAAATGTCCACGCATTTGTTGTTGGCTTACCAATAAAGCTTTCAGATAAGGTTTTAGGGGTAGGCGGGGTCAAGACTCGGACAGTGTTGGCCTTATAGATAGGTACTACAGCTGGTACAACTAATTTGCAGCTGGAAATAAAGTCGTGAATGAGAATAAGCTCATTCAACTAAAGGAGGTAATCGTGGAACTTAGTATTGCGCTCGCCGCACTCAAGGTTGTTGGCTACGGTCTCGCAGCTATCGGCCCTGGCATCGGTATCGGTGTTGCTACTTACGGTTTGTGCGTTTCTGCCGCACGTCAGCCTGAAATGAAGGGTCAGCTCATGGGCTACTTCTTCATCGGTGCTGCTATGTCTGAGGCATTGGCACTTCTCGGCTTGGTTCTTTTCTTCATCGGCTAATAATCGTTAAGAATTAATTTGTTTAACGGTAATCCCGAGAAAGAAGATAAGGAGGCAAGCGAATTGAACGCATCTGTATGCAAATATGTACGTAATGGCGTAAGCGGTGTTATCGCTTTTGCTGCTGCGTCCGCAATTTGCCCACTGCAGGCATTCGCTGCTGAAAGCTCCGGCATCAATGCAATTCTCCCAGAAATGTCAGAATTCATTCCAATGCTCGTTGCTTTTATCCTCTTGTGGATTATTCTCGCTAAGTTCGGCTGGCCTATGTTTGAAGGCATGCTCGAAAAGCGTGAACAGACCATTAAGAATTCCTTAGACAAAGCTGAGGAAGCTCGTCAGGAAAGCGAACGCTTGTTGGCTGAATATCGCGAACAGCTTGAAGGAGCTAAAGAGAAGTCTCAGCAGATGATCAACAATGCACGTAAAACTGCAGAAGCTCAGGAAGCAGAGATTCTCGAAAACGCTCGTGCAGAAGCACAGGCTATCGTTGATAAGGCAAAAGAAACCATCGAAACAGAACGTCAGATTGCACTCAAGGATCTTCAGGAATCCGCTGTTGATACTTCTATTGCAGTTGCTGGTCGTCTTATCGGTGAAGGTTTCAACGAAGATGAGCATCGCAAGCTCATTGAACGTTATGTTAAAGAGGCGGGTAGTTTAAATGCCAACTAATCGTCATGTCATCAATGAAACGATTGCAGCCTACGCGAATGCTGCTATCGATGCTGCTAATGCAGCAGGCGGTAGGGAAGCTGTCGTTGAGGTCCGCAACCAGATGATTCAAGTACTTGACGCTATGGCAGCAAACATTACTCTTCGTATTTCTTTGGACGAAGAGGGATACACCTCTGAGCAGCGTGAAGAAATGGTAAAGAATGTTTTCGCGGGTCTTAACCCAATCATGATTGAACTTCTTACCGTAATGGCTTCCCGTTGCGACGTTGCGTTGCTTCGTAAGGTTTATTTAGCTTACGAATAGCTTATTGAATCAA
>JBJEKV010000211.1:0-2073 GCA_051878815.1 Anaerotardibacter sp.
AGTTAGAGCTTCCAACAAATGATGGAAACTATGTTTATGATGGCGAAATTGTAGGCATTAAGGACTTTGGTGCTTTCGTTCGCTTGACTCCTGGCAAAGATGGTCTTCTCCACATTTCTCGCATGGCTAATGGTCGTGTTGGCAAGGTTGAAGACATTCTCAATGTTGGCGACATCGTTAAGGTTGAAGTTATTGAAGTTTCCGACAACGGCAAGATTAACCTCGACCGTGTTGACAAGCCAGACGTAAAGTCTTCTGGTGATGACAACGCTGATCGCAAGTCTAATCGTAAGCCACGTCGCCCTCGTCACTAGAAAGTAGTTTAGAGATGTATTCTTTTCAGACACAAAGGACATGTTCTAAGCAAATCAACTTTGATGTAGTTGACGGCAAGGTATGTAAGGTTCACTTCGATGGGGGATGCATGGGTAACACTCAGGGTGTGGCATCTCTTGTTGAAGGAATGGAAGTTGAAGAGGTAATTTCTCGCTTAAAGGGAATTCAATGTGGTCCTCGTGGTACCAGCTGTCCTGATCAGTTGGCCCAGGCACTTGAGCTCTATTTGGAGCAGAAGTAACCCCAAAACTTTTTTATAAAACCTATGTTTCTAAAGGCGCTTCGCAAGAAGCGCCTTTGTTTTTCTTGTATACTTTTTCAGGATAAAAGGAGAACAATGTTTTTTGAGAAAACCGTATTACATAATGGACTCACTGTTATTTCTGAGAAAATGTCGTCTGTTCAATCGGTATGCCTTGGTATTTGGGTAAGTGTTGGTTCTCGTGATGAGTCACTTGATCAAGCAGGCTTGTCACATTTCATGGAACACATGATGTTCAAAGGAACCTCAACGTTAAGCGCAACAGATATTTCCTCTCATTTTGATTCAATGGGTGCAGAGTTTAATGCGTTTACGGGTAGGGAATATACCTGTTTTTATGCACGCTTCATTAGCTCTAAATTGGAAGAAGCTTTGGGTACTTTATCAAACATGATTATCGACTCTCAGTTCTTCGACGAATCTATTGAGACCGAGCGTCAAGTAGTCCTTGAAGAGATTGCACGTAGCTTAGATGATCCTGATGATGCGGCATATGAGCTCTTCTGTCAGTCAATTCACGGTAACCATCCGGTGGGAAGACCAGTTTTAGGAAACCCTGATTTAGTAGCGGCGTATTCTCATGATGATTGCGCTGCCTTCCATTCGCAGTTTTATCACGGAGGAAACATTACCGTCTCTGCTGCAGGTGATGTTGACCATCAAGCTTTAGTTTCCTTGTGTGAAAAGCTCTTTTCTTCGATTAAGTCAGGAACAAGGCAGGAAAGAGCACTAAGCCTTCCTGATTATCAGCCAGGCATTTTCGCTAAGCAAATGGATACCGAACAAGCTCATATCTACATGGGTATTCCTTGGATTCGCACTAATCACGAGGATCGATACACCGCTGGTGTTCTCAATCACATTTTGGGCGGTTCTATGTCTTCTCGTCTTTTTAACGAAGTACGAGAAAAGCGTGGTCTGGTATATTCAATTTATTCCATGGCTTCGCTGTGTTTAGGAACGGGTACCTGGTGTGTTTATGCAGGTACGCGAAATGAAAATATCAAACAGGTGCTTTCTTTAATTGAGGCTGAGCTGCAGAACATTCTCTCCGAAGGAGTCACTGAAGAGGAAGTAAACAGGGCAGCAAGCTCAATTTGCGGAAGTCTTGTTTTGGGGCAGGAAACCACCACTTCTCACATGTCTCTGTTAGGAAAACGAGAATGTCTGGGACTTAATCAGGTGTCATTACAAGACTCACTCGCTTCTTATCAGAAGGTAACTGCCACGGATGTTGAAGAGTTTGCAAAACGCTATTTGGATGCACCGATTACTACCGCAATCGTTTCGTCTTATAGTCTTGAGCAAATTAATGAATTATTGGTCTAGAGGATTTATTAGTATAAAGGAATTATTAGCCTGAGAGCTATGAAAGGATAATCATGATTAAGGTATGTGTTGCAGGATATGCAGGTCGCATGGGCTCAGCAATTGTTGATGCCGTAAAAGCTTCTGATGATATGGAAGTGGTTGCA
>JBJEKV010000212.1:0-2072 GCA_051878815.1 Anaerotardibacter sp.
CGAGCGTATCCGTAACCTCACCGAGCACTTGAAGGTTCACAAGAAGGACCATCACACTCGCCGCGGTTTGTTGATGCTCATTGGTAAGCGCCGTCGTCTTCTTGTTTACATCAAGAACAAGGACGTTCTTGAGTATCGTGAACTCATCAAGAAGCTCGGTATTCGCGACACCCTTTAAAACTTGGGCCCGCATTCGTGCGGGCTTTTGTTGTATAAGCGGTCGGTAGTGGAGGGCATTACTGCTCGCGTATTTCCAAACGGGGAATACAAAGAAGCTTTTGAGCAATAGGGCTCAAAGGAAGAGAAAGATTTGATATGGAAAAAATTACTGAATCATTTGAGCTGTACGGCAAAGAGTACACCTTGTCTACTGGTGAGCTTGCGAAACAAGCAAGCGGTGCTGTTGTAGTAACTCAGGGAGAGACTACCGTTTTGGTAACTGCAGTTATCTCCGAGCAGGAAAAAGACTACGACTTCTTCCCATTGACGGTAGACTTCATTGAGAAAATGTACTCCGTAGGTCGTATTCCTGGTGGCTATTTGAAGCGTGAAGCTAAGCCATCCGACAAGGGAATTCTTACCGCTCGAATGATTGACCGTCCAATTCGTCCAGGTTTTGCTGACGGTTTCAAGCAGGAAGTTCACGTAGTTGCTACCACGTTGGTATGTGACGGAGACAACCCACCTGACACCATGAGTGTTATGGGTGCATCTGCTGCATTGATGTGCGCATCTGCTCCATTTGATGGTCCTGCTGCTTGTGTTCGTATTGGTCGCAATATCGAAACAGGCGAATTTATTGTTAACCCAACTTACGAAGAAGAGAAGAACTCTGATCTCGAACTCACTATTGCAGGTACTGCTGAGTACATCTCCATGGTTGAAGCAGGCGCTGATCAGATTTCAGAAGAAGATATGCTTGCTGCAATGACCTTCGGTCAGGAAGCAATTGCTGCTTTCTGCGAGAAACAGAGCGCATTCTTGGAAAAGGTAAATCCTGAGCCAAAGCAGTGGCCAATCCACGAAGCAGATCCTTCTATTGCAGAGCGTGTTGATAAGCACTTCGACGAAATGTCTGCAGCTCTTAAAGATGCTGATAAGCATGCTCGTATGGGCAAAGTTGAGGCTTTGAAGGCATCTATCAAGGAAACTGACTTTACTGAGGAAGAATTGGCAGCTTGGGGCTCCGATATTGCTGCTGCACTTAAGTCTCTCGAAAAGCATGCAATGCGTGCAATGGTTATTGAGACTGGTGAACGTGCAGACGGTCGTACCGCAACTGAAATTCGCCCTCTCTACATCAAGGCTGGCTACTTGCCACGTCTCCATGGTTCTGGTTTGTTCCAGCGTGGTCAGACCCAGGCATTGTCTATTGCAACCTTGGGTATGCTCAATGAATGGCAGCGTCTTGACACTATTGATCCTCAAGAGGGTAAGCGCTACATGCATCAGTACAACTTCCCACCTTACTGCACCGGTGAAGTTGGCCGTATGGGTGCTCCTAAGCGTCGCGAAATCGGTCACGGTGCATTGGCAGAACGCGCTTTGATTCCTGTTTTGCCTTCTGAAGATGAATTCCCATATTCCATTCGTGTTGTTTCCGAAATCATGGAATCCAACGGTTCTTCTTCTATGGCTTCTACCTGCGGTTCTACCCTTGCTTTGATGGACGCTGGTGTTCCTATTAAGGCTCCTGTTGCCGGTATTGCAATGGGCCTCATCAAGGAAGGTGACGACATCGTTATCCTTTCTGACATCCAGGGTCTTGAAGACTTCTTGGGCGACATGGACTTTAAGGTTTGCGGTACTGAGAAGGGTATTACCGCTCTTCAGATGGACAACAAGGCTAAGGGTCTTTCTGTTGAGATTCTTGCTCGTGCTCTTGCACAGGCAAAAGAGGGTCGTTCCTTCATTATGAGCCACATGATGGAAGCTATTTCTGAGCCTCGTGAGTCCGTATCTCCATACGCTCCATTTATTGAGACTATCCACATTCCTGTTGATAAGATTCGTGAGGTTATCGGTACTGGTGGCAAGGTTATCCGCAGCCTCCAGGAAGAAACTGGCGCAAC
>JBJEKV010000213.1:0-2063 GCA_051878815.1 Anaerotardibacter sp.
CGCCTAAGCAACAACGCTTCATTCACTTATACAGTACTGGTCAGTACAGCAACGCACAAATCGCAAAACTGCTAGAAGTACACCCTAACACGATACTAAGTTGGGTGAAGCGTAAAGACGTGCAGGCTGCACTTGCCGAGTTACAAGAAGGAACGCACGTACTGGTAGCGAATCAGTTGAAAAACTTAACCATGAAAGCAACTGAAAAGTTAAATCAACTTGTTGACTCCCCTATTGATGGCGTTGCGCTACAAGCTGTAAAGGATATTCTGGACCGTGCAGGACATAAGCCGAAACAAGAGATTAAAGTGGACAAGACGGTTATTACGGTAGAGGAAAAGTTGAAAAGTTTAGTCGATTCCGTGGTGATTGACGTTGATTTTGAGGAAGTGGAATAACGTGGAAAAAACGTGTTATGTAAACTGCTAAAAAGTAAGTTGCTTGGGATAACCGAATTCCGTTACCTTACGTAAGTAACTTTTATAGTGGAAGTGTTATGAAACTAGTCATATCAAGGTGTTAGAATATTCATAGTATTCATAATTGCCATTGGTAAAGATAATTAGGTATTATCTTTACTTAGCCCAAGGTTTACCATGTACTTCCCTCTATTTATTTGATACGATTAAAGGTTTTATGTTAACGTAAATTTGCTGAATATTCTGAAAGCTTATAGTATAGATAAGTAAAAGTTATCTTTACTTATTTTACCAGAAAGTTTTAACTTTACTGAAAGTTGGTGAAAATGTGCCTAATACTTTTACAAGATTTCCCAATGCTCCACGTCCACCTAAAGGGTTGAATAAAGAAGAATTGTTCTTTTGGCGTTGGAAACATCATCCACATTGGGCTCTTGAAAACTTCTTCAAAATTCGGAACAAAAGTGCTGAAATTGTTCCCTTCAAATTAAACGCGGCACAAGAACGTGTCATGAATCTCTACTATGACGATGAACGTGTTGGAAAGTCTAAACGTTACATTGTATTGAAAGCACGTCAGATGGGTTTATCTACTCTGTTTGAGGCGCTTATGCTACACGATACCATTGTAAACCCCAATAAAAACTCGTTGATTATGGCGCACGAAGAGAGTGCTTCTTCTAACCTTTACGCCATGACGAAGCTTTATTATGAAAATATCCCTGAAATGCTTCGCCCTATGAAGAAATACGCAAACGGTAAAGTGTTATCGTTTATGAATCCTACGTCTGATGAAGATGAATTTGCACGCAATCCTGGTTTACGGTCCAAAGTGAACGTAGCAACAGCAGGTACGGGTGAAGTTGGTCGTTCTGCTACGTACCATAACATTCACTCATCGGAAGTAGCGTTCTTCCCTACTCCGAAGGAAACGATGCTAGGCTTGTTGCAAACCGTTCCAGACCAACCTAATACGCTTGTTATTATGGAAACCACTGCAAATGGCGTGGGAAACTGGTTTCATGAGCAATGGAAGCTTGCTGAACGTGGTGAGAACGATTTTACAACGGTCTTCTTACCGTGGTTCATACAACCTGAGTACAGCAGAGAGTTTCATACGGTGAATGAACGTGAAAACTTTATTGCTGAAGTGGAAGTTATGCGCTATGACGACCGTGGGAAACCGATTCATACGTACGAGTACGAATTGATGAAAGCAAACAACTTAACGTATGAGCAATTGAATTGGCGCAAACACACGATCAAGAACAAGTGCCAAGGCGATGAGGTGCTATTCTTCCAAGAGTATCCTTCTACGGCTGAGGAAGCGTTTATTGCGTCAGGTCGTCCTAAGTTCTCTATTCGTTCTCTACGTAAATACATGACAAACGTGCAAGAACCTATTTGGAAAGGTTATTTGATGGAGGAAGATGGCAATGTTAAGATGGTTGAAGATGAAAAAGGCTATATTAGTATCTGGGAAAAGCCTAAACCTAACGTTAATTACGTTGTTGGTTCAGATGTTGCTGAGGGTCTTATTCTTGGGGATTACAGTGCTGGTGTTGTTCTCGATAATAACGCAAACATGGTTGCTAAGTGGCACGGTCATATTGACCCAGACCTCTTCGGTACAGAACTTATTAA
>JBJEKV010000214.1:0-2055 GCA_051878815.1 Anaerotardibacter sp.
TAGTAAGGAATTTAACAGGCTCAAATAGTTCAGGCATATTTGCAACATTACCTGCAACCATAATGATTGCCATTGCCTCACCAAGTGCGCGGCCCATTCCCTGAATCACCGCCGTAGCAATGCCACTTCGTGCTGCACGCAGAGAAACCTTGAAATAGGTCTCTGTTTTTGTAGCGCCCAGAGCAAGAGATCCTTCTTCATATTCTTTTGGAACCGCATCGAGTGCAATAGAAGAAATATTGATGATATAAGGCAGAATCATGACTGTTAAAACAACAATTGCTGCCAAAAGCGTTGCGCCACTTGAGAGATTAAACAACGCTTGAATTGCAGGTACCAGAACAATCATGCCCACCAAGCCATATACAACAGAAGGAATACCTGCAAGCAGTTCAACAGCACTACGAATAATGCGTGCCGAAATATCATTAGAGTACTTTGACAAGAAAAGTGAGGTGAAAATACCCAAAGGCAAGCTTAAAATCATTGCGCCAACCATGCCATAAATACTTGTCAAAATAAAGGGCAAAATGCCATATTGGCCTTGAGAAGGACTCCATAATTGACCTAAAAGGAAATCAACTGGTCCAACGGTAACAATTGCAGGAAGGCCTGAAATAACCAGATAAACCGTAATGCCCACTACGAATAAAACCGAGAGCATTCCGCACGCAAAGAAAATGCTCTGGAATAGTTTTTCGACAATTTCTTTTCTCGAATTCATGAGAATAATACGAACCTTTCGTTCCAAAAAATACCCCAGATAGCTAAGCTACCTGGGGTTTGCGAAGTAGGGATAGGCTATTTAGCTAAAGGTACTGCGCCTGCTTTGCGAATCAAATCAGCTGCGTCAGCGCTTGTTGCGAAATCAATAAATGCCTGAACCTGAGCAGAGCGTTCTGCATCTTTGAGAAGAACAAAGTTGAATGGACGCTGAATCTCATAGGTACCATCAAGTACAGTTTCCTCAGAGCATGCAACGCCATTGATGGTGAGTGCCTTGATACCAGACTGACCTTCAACAGAGGAGAGAGAGGCATAACCAATAGCATTCTTAGAGCTTGCAACCGCAGTAATTACTGCACCAGTAGAAGTAAGCTCCTGCTCAAGAACACACTTGTCAGTAGTGCCAGTGATAGTTTCAAAGCCATCACGAGTACCAGAACCATTTTCACGACCAACGCAAGAGATTGCTAAGTCATTACCGCCAACTTCACTCCAGTTAGTAATCTTGCCGGTGAAGATGTCGCTTACCTGCTGCAAGGAAAGGTCATCAACACCACAATCCTCGTTTACGATAACAGCAATACCATCAAGAGCAACGGTGATAGTCTCAAGGCCGTCTTCTCCTTCTTTAAGATCACGAGAAGAAAGACCAATATCAGCAGAACCATGCTTTGCACACTCAATACCAGTACCAGAACCAGTTGCGTCGTAAGTGATAGAAACTTCACTATTCTTGCTCATGAAGTCCTCAGACAAGCTACCAATCACCTTTTCCATAGAGGTAGAACCATTGGTGGAAATAGTGCCAGAGAGCGCCTCAGAAGTAGACTTTTCAGTTGACGAGCAACCAACTAATGAGAGTGTTAGAGCAAAAGCTGCAACAACACCCGTTGCCACCTTTGCCACTTTTGGAATATTCATTCTTTTCCTTTCACAATTCCTTTTTTCGTTTCTGGGCTTTATGCCTTGCTCTCTATTCAACAAAGAATTTGTAACAAAACCGCAAGAGAGAACGCACGTTTGCTCAAAGTTTTTGTAAAGAAAAGGCAAAGTGCCTGGACGTTGGAATTGGAAAGGAATTTAAATGCCCGCAGTGCGATCCTGGTATTCGGGTATGATGTCAGGTATGAATCCAAAGCTCATACATACTCTTGCTCAGATGAATAGCGATTTTTATCGCGCGGTTTCTGACTCATTTTCTGCAACAAGGCAAAGTCCCTGGAACGGTTGGAAGGTATTAGGAGAACTTTTCGAAGAGCACTGTGATGAGCAAGCTCTTGCTATTCTTGATATTGCGTGTGGCAATTTACGTTTTGAGGAATTTCTTAC
>JBJEKV010000215.1:0-8931 GCA_051878815.1 Anaerotardibacter sp.
ACATTGAGATTGATGACCCTCGTGCTTCTTCGTTGGGCGAATTGGCAAAAGCCCAGGCTGCGGGTGATTGCGCCGTTTAGTCTGAGCGCGGCCGTCGTTGCGTGCACGTGCATCTTCCAGATAATTCAGCGGTTACTATTCGTGCGCTGTCCAAGGCGTTCAAGCGCGTTGTGTATATGAAGTAGTTGTCAGGCGAAAGATTTGCGTTATAAGCATGCGCGAAAGGTGAGCATGAGTGAAATACAAGCATGCTTGGCCAGCCGTTCGTATGAATCTCCGAATTTGCGAAGCAAACAACGCATAAGCTATAACACATACAATAAATAAACTACGCGGGCTGGCCTTTCGGCTCGCGTATGGCAATACAAAGGAGTTCTAAGTGCAAGAAGCGTTAGAAATTCGTGTTAAAGGTATTGTTCAAGGGGTGGGTTTCCGCCCCTTTGTCTATACCATGGCTCAAAAACATAGCATCACGGGATGGGTTTTGAATCAGACCCAGGGTGTTCTCATTCATGCCGAAGGGTCGTCCGAGAATCTTGACGCGTTCATCATGGAGATTAACAACAATGCGCCAAAAGCTGCTCAGGTCAAAGAAATCAATATGGCCGAAGTTGAACTGGAAGGCTTTACGGGTTTTGAAATTCGCCAGTCTCTTGACCAGACTGCACAGGCAACCACGCTTGTTTCTCCTGATTTAGCTACGTGTGACGAATGCGCGGCGGAGCTTTTCGATCCAACCAACCGACGCTATCGCTATCCGTTTATCAATTGCACGAACTGTGGCCCTCGATTCACTATCATCAAAAATCTTCCGTACGACCGCGCGCAGACCACTATGGAGCCTTTTGCCATGTGTCCAGAGTGCGCCCAGGAGTACGAAAATCCTGCAGATCGCAGATTTCATGCTCAGCCTGATGCATGTTTCGAGTGCGGTCCGCAGCTAGGATGGATAACTTCCGAGGACTACAAGCAGGCAGCTGACTCTCCTATCACCTGGGCCACCAACCGCGAAACATCTGATGAAATTCTTGCGCAAGCCGTGGCTTTCCTCAATGAAGGCAAAATCCTTGCCGTAAAAGGTTTGGGTGGCTTCCATCTGGTGTGCGACGCCAACAATGAGGCCGCGCTTGCAAACTTGCGTGCGCGCAAAAAGCGTTCCAACAAAGGTTTTGCGGTGATGGCTGCTACCGTAGAGCAGGCAAAGCAGGTTTGTTTTGTTTCTGCCGAAGAGGAGCAGCAGCTTCGCCTTCCTTCAACTCCTATTGTCCTGCTCAAGAAAAAGCCAGAAGCCCAGTTCGCTACGGGCCTGGCTGATGGTTTGCCTGAGTTGGGAGTCATGCTCCCTTCAACGCCGGTTCAGCACTTGCTCGCTCATGATTTTGGCGGTTTGTTGGTGATGACCTCGGCAAATATCCACGATGAGCCTATTGTTATTGACAACGGGGAAGCCCTTTCAAAATTGTCTAACGTGGCAGATGCGTTCGTGCTAAATAATCGCGACATTGAAGTGCGCTTTGATGACTCGGTGTTGCGTGTGCTTGATATCCCTCGTGTGGGTGGCGTTGTGCAGATGATTCGCCGCGCACGCGGTTTTGCTCCGATGCCGGTAGCTCTTCCTGCATGTGGTGCCGCAAACATGGCTGCAGGTCAGGGTTCTTGCGAAGGTGAGCTAGCCCAGACTTCTTGCGAAGGTGAGCAGGCCGAAGGTGCGGCTGCAAGCCAGGCGTCAAATACCCTTCTTTTTGCCACGGGTCCCGAGCAAAAGAATACGTTTTGCTATGTGCGCGGTGATGCGCAGGCAAGCGTAAATGGCACCGCTTGCGATGCTGATAGCGCCGCTCAAGCTGGCGCAAGCAACGCTTCGCAAACCAGCGCAAACAACAACCCTCCATTAGCATTCGTTTCTCAGCACATCGGTGACATGGAGAATGCCGAAACCTATGATGCGTGGCTAAATGCTAAAGATACCTATAGTAATTTATTCAGACTGGATGCGCTGCTAGCTGTAATTGCGGCTGACTATCATCCTGAATATCTCACGTCCAAGTGGGCCGAATCTACCTCCCATCCAGCACTGGTAAAGGTTCAGCACCATCACGCTCACATTGCCGCGGTTCTCGGAGAAAACAACCTGGATACCGCCGTATGTGGCATCGCCTTCGATGGTACGGGGTATGGACTTGATGGATCTATATGGGGTGGCGAAGTTCTGTTGGCTAACCAGCAAGATTACGAACGTTTCGCCAACTTCGCCTACTTCCCTTTGCCAGGAGGGGCTGCCTCAATCAAGAATCCACTGCGTTGTGCCTATGGTCTTCTCTGGGCTAATGATTTGCTCGAGCATCCTGAGGCCCAAAAGATTTTTGCCGAAGCAAATGAGAACACGCAGCTCTTGGAGCAGATGATTGAAAAAGGCATCAACACACCAATGACCTCATCGGTTGGAAGAATCTTTGATGCAGCAAGCGCGCTTCTGGGTATCTGTCCTCAACCAACCTACGAAGGCGAAGCGGCTATCATGCTCGAAGCTGCGGTGCATGAATATCTGGCTGGCCAGGGGGCTGCTGCAGGCAAGGACGCTTGCGAAGGCGCAACTAAGGCCGCTGATGCTAGCCAGGCAGAAGGCACTGGTCAGCGTGTAAGCGCAACCCAAACCCCGGATGCTCTCATCACGCAAGCTCGTCAAAACCCTTACACTATCACTGCCATCAAGAACGTGGCAACAAAAGAAAGCACTGCGCACGATACGTCCGTCCTCCTGTTCGACGTATCCTCACTTTTTGACGGCCTCCTTACCGACCTCGAACACGGCGTAGAAATAGGCCTCATCGCCCTCAAGTTCCACGAGTCTTTTGTGGCTGCAATCGTTCAGGCAGCACAATTCGTTCGCGCGTTGTACGACATTGATATTGTGGCTCTTTCCGGTGGCGTATTCATGAATCGCTACCTCATGGAGAACGCCGTATCCCAGCTTCAACTCAATGGTTTTACCGTTGCCCTGAATAAGGAGCTTCCTCCAAATGATGCCTCAATTTCTTATGGTCAAGCTGTGGTAGCATTGCAGTCAATGAGCAAGGAGTGATGTGCAATGTGTTTGGCTATTCCCGCACAAATCGTAGAAAAACAAGACAACAATCTCGCAACGGTAAACATCATGGGCGTTACGCGCGAGATTTCTCTCGACTTAACCCCTCACGCCGAGGTGGGCAACTTTGTTTTGATTCATGCAGGATTTGCTATCGAAGTTGTTGACGAAGAGTTTGCTCAAGAGACGCTCGATTTGATCAAACAATTCCCTGAATTGGCTGATATCGAAGGGTTGTAGTCATGGATTTGTCTTCTTTTAAAGACCCGACCCTTGCAAAAGGTCTCATTCACTCTATTAATGCGTGGGCTCCTGAAGAGGGAGCAACTTTGATGGAAGTTTGTGGAACCCACACGGTAGCTATTGCACGCAACGGCTTGCGTTCCATGATGCCTGAAAACACCAAGTTAGCATCAGGCCCTGGTTGTCCGGTTTGTGTAACTTCCAATAAAGATATCGACACCGTTATTGCGCTTTCTCGCGTTCCGGGGGTAGAAATTGCTACCTTCGGCGACATGACGCGTGTTCCTGGTTCTACTTCAAGCTTGCTCAAAGAGCAGGCTGATGGCAGAAAAGTCAACATCGTCTACTCTCCACTTGATGCGCTCAAGCTTGCGCAGGAAAACCCTGACAAGGAAATTGTCTTTGTTGGCGTTGGGTTTGAAACCACCACCCCGTTGGTTGCTATGGCAATTAAACGTGCTGCTGTATTGGGCTTGAAGAATTTCAGCGTATATGTTGCTCACAAGAATATGCCAGGCGCTCTTGAAGTTATTGTCAGCGATCCTTCGCTCAAAATCGATGCACTCATTTTGCCTGGTCACGTAAGCACTATTATTGGCACGGCACCGTATGAATTCTTAGCTGAAAAATATGGCATCCCAGGCGTAATTACGGGATTCGAGCCAGTAGACGTTCTCCAAGGCATTGCTATGATTATGCGCCAGCTTCATGAAGGTCGCGCTGAGATTGAAATTGCGTACAAGCGCGGTGTTATGAAAGAAGGCAACCCTACTGCACTTGCTGCTATCGAAGAAGTGTTCGAAACCGTAGATGCTTCTTGGCGAGGCTTGGGTGTTATTCCTGGATCGGGCTATGCTATTCGCAAGGAATACGAAGCGTTTGATGCGTTCAAGAAGTTCAATCCTGAGGTTGAGGAAACGAAAGAACCAAAGGGTTGTAGATGCGGCGATGTGCTCCGCGGCATTATGCCACCAAGTGAATGCCCATTGTTCAGGAAGGTGTGCACCCCTGAAAATCCAGTGGGTCCTTGCATGGTTTCTTCCGAAGGTTCGTGCGCTGCCTACTTCCGCTATTACTAATCCGCTTTTTCGCTCATTTTCGCCGGTTTTGTACAAAGAAATAACACGTTCATTCTTGTTTGTTCAAAAAAATTTGGAACTTTCTTTTCAATTTTGTGTTGAAAATGTGCAGACGCAAAACCCCAGGTAAAACCCTATAAAAAGACGAACAACACGCTTTTGCGTGCTTGTCAAGTGCCCCCAAAATTTGGAGAACAGGCCCAAGAAAGGTATAATTTATACCGTTAAAAGCACATAGTGCTCAGCAGTACATCTACTTTAATCACTCTACACTGCTAATAAACTGGGATAAAAATCCCGTGGGGGTTTTTATTTTTGTGCGTTTATTGGAGGTTATTTGGCTTCAGCCAAAACACATACAACAGCAAAATTCAAAGTGTTCGTGCTTGGACTTATTGCTCTAGCAGTTGCTCTTTGTGTTGCGTTTGCTTCGGTAACTCAGGCTCAAGGCTCTGGTAAAGAAGATTCTTCTACCATTGGTATTGGTTCTCAGCAAGCTTCAAACAGTGCATCCCTTTCTACGGAAGACCGTTTGAATCTTTCTTCAGAAGAATCCTCTGATTCAGTAGTTGATGAAAACGGCGTTATGACCGTATCTGAAGTTACTTATAAAGACGCGTCTGATTTCACGGCAACTAAGCAGCGTTCTATTACCGTAAAAGATCCTGATCCGGTTGTTGTTCCAGTAGCAGTTGACTATGACAATCCAACTGCCGTTGAGAAAGCAAAGCAGGTTTGTACTTTGGATCCGCTTCCAACTGCTCCTCATGTTTCGCCAGACGTAAATGATGGTACTTGGAGTTGTGGCAAAGCATCTGCGTATTGCATCGCAACTAATGATGACGGCGCTGGCAACTTTGGCGTTTCCACCACTGCTTCTGGCCGTGCTCTTTCTAATAGTGGAATTACTGTGGCGGTTCCTGCATCTCAGAGCTATCTGTTGGGTAGGATTGTTGAAATCTGCTATGATGGCAAGGTAGTCATTGCTACGGTAACTGACACGGGCGGCTTCGGCATCTTCGGTCGTTCACTTGACCTTGCCCCAGGTATTATCAATGCATTTGGTTACTCTTCAGTAAGTGATTGGGGCGTTCGCAGCGTTTACTATCGCTTCCTGTAAACATCCTTACATGGTTATAAAAAGGGACTTCGTGAATTAGCTTGGGACTCACGAAGTTCCTTTTTTATTTCTCCACTATACTGAACACAACGTAATGAAAGGGACACTATGAGCAATATTATTATTGTTGGTTCAGGACGTGTAGGTGCTAACTTAGCGTTGATGCTTTCGTCTCACGACAATGACGTTTGCGTTATCGATAAAGACCCAGAAGCATTTATTGCGCTCGGTCGAGATTTTGACGGTAACACCCTCACCGGCGTGGGCTACGACATGGACTTGCTGGAAAAAGCAGGTATCGAAGAGTGTGACTTTATTGCGGCAGTAACCCGAAGTGACAACGTAAACCTGATGGTTGTTGAAATTGCGCGCAACCTCTACAACGTTCCTAATGCGGTGGCTCGTTTGTATAACCCTGGTCATGAGGATGCGTACAACCGCTTAGGCATTGACTTTGTATGTGGCACAACCTTGGTTGCTCAAAAAATCTTCTCCAAAATCAATGCGGGCCTTGGTGATCACGTAGCAAGCTTTAGCGAATATGAGATTATCCAGTTCTCCCTTGACTTGTCCTCAATCCGTTCGGACAGCATCAAGATTACGGATTTCGAGTCCAAGCATAAGCTGAGAGTGTGCGCATTCCGCAGAGCTGACGGAGAAACGTCTTCCATCCCTTCAAACAAGAGCATTTTGTATCACGGAGACACGCTCATGGTTGCGGTAGCGCGTGACTACTTACCAAAGATAAAGAAATTCATTAAGGATTAACTAAGGATTAGGGCACAAGGAGTCTTAATGTATATCGTAATTGTAGGTGGCGGTAAGCTTGGCGAATATGTAGCTCAGCGCTTTTTGCGCAACGGCCACATGGTTGCGCTTATTGAAGAGTCCGAGCAAGTTGCAAGAAAGCTTTCCGGAGAATTAATGGGAAACTCTCTTGTTATTTGTGGTGACGGCTGTGAGCTCCATTATCAGCGTGAAGCAGGCACCAGCCGTGCCGATGTTTTCGTAGCAGCAACCGGCCAGGACGAAGACAACCTTGCTGCGTGCGAAATTGCGAACCGCATCTTTAATGTTGACCGTTGCATCGCGCGTGTTAACAGCCCTAAAAACGTAAAAATCTTTCGCAAGCTTGGTATTGAAGCGCTTTCGGTTACGGCGCTTATTTCTCGTATGATTGAGGAAGAGGCGGTGCTTGGTTCTATGTCCGTTGCGGTTGCAATGGCGGGCGACAGCGTTGGTTTGCTTGAACTCAAAATCCCTCAGATGAAAAATTATGACAACGAAGTGGGAGTGCGCGCGCTTGATATTGAGTTTGCTGAAGGTATTCGTGCTGTTGCCGTTTCACGTGGAACCGACGTTGAAGTGGTAAGTAGTACCACCATGTTGCTGCCCGATGATAAGCTTATTGTTGCGGCAGACACCGAAATGATTGCTGAAGCACGCAGAACCATTAAAGCCCTTTAGGTTTATTCGTAAAAGTAAGATAGAATTATTCAAGATAAAAGCCACAGATAAGGAGACAGGCATGATTGGTCGTTACACTCGTCCTGAAATGGGAAACATCTGGACTAACGATAATAAGTATGCAATCTGGAAAGAGATTGAAGTTTTAGCATGCGAAGCTCAGGCAGAGCTTGGTCAAGCAGGCATCACTAAAGAGGAAGCTGCTTGGATTCGCGCTCATGCAGATTTCAAATCAGAGCGCATTGATGAAATTGAAAAAGTAACCAATCATGACGTAATTGCTTTTCTTACCAACATGGCTGAATACATTGATGCTGAGATTCCTGAGGATCAAGAAAAGCCTTCTCGTTGGGTTCACTACGGCATGACTTCTTCTGACTTGGGTGACACTGCTTTGAGCTATCAGATTACTCAGGCTTTGGACATTATCTTGAAAGATGTTGCTCAGTTGGGCGAGGTATGCAAGCGTCGTGCGTTTGAATTCCAGGAAACTTTATGTGTAGGCCGCACCCACGGCATTCATGCTGAACCAATGACCTTTGGTATGAAGTTCGGCTCTTGGGCATGGGCATTGAAGCGCGCACAAGTTCGCCTCCAGCAGGCTCGTGAAGTTGCCGCAACCGGTGCTATTTCAGGTGCAGTTGGAACTTACTCTTCCATTGACCCATACGTAGAAAAGTATGTGTGCGAAAAGATGGGTCTCACTCCTGATCCTCTTTCAACACAGGTTCTTGCTCGTGACCGCCATGCACAGGTAATGAGCGCATTGGCAGTAACCGCTTCTACTTTGGAGTCTATTGCTTTGCAGGTTCGCCTTATGCAGGAGTCTGACGTAATTGAAGCAGAGGAACCTTTCAAGAAGGGTCAGAAGGGCTCTTCGGCTATGCCTCACAAGCGTAACCCTATTACCGCAGAGCGCATTTGTGGTCTCGCTCGCGTAGTTAAGGCAAACGCACAGGTTGGCTTCGACGACGTAGCTTTGTGGTTCGAGCGCGACATTTCTCACTCTGGTGCTGAGCGTGTTGCCCTGGCAGACAGCTTTATTGCGCTTGACTACATGTTCGACAAGCTTCATTGGATTTTGGATGGCTTGCAGACTTATCCAGAATCAATGATTGCAAACCTTAATAAGACTCGTGGCTTGATTTTCTCTTCCAAGGTATTGCTTGCATTGGTTGATACTGGCATTACCCGCGAAGATGCATACGTAATTGTTCAGCGCAATGCTATGGCAACCTGGAAAGATGTTCAGCTTGCTCAGCCAGGCCCTACGTATCGCGAGCGTTTGGAAGCAGATCCAGAGACGAACCTCACCAAAGAGCAGCTTGATGCTATTTTTGACCCATGGGCATTCCTTACTCGCAAGGATGAAGCATTCAAGAAGCTTGAGGCTTTGGAGTTTTAGTAAGAAAGCTGGCTTTAGTATTTAACGTTTCAACCCCCGTTTCAAAATGGAACGGGGGTTTTCTTTTAAGGAAAACGTCCGGTGCTTCAACCCGAAAATTCTGGATAAAGATGTACGATTTGTGCTGATTCCGCATGTCAAAAACTGGCTATTTGCTATTATCGAAATAGAGCAGAATTTGGTTTGTCCAAGTAACGTTTTTCAAAAAGCTACTGAGCTAATAAATGAAAACGATAAGAACCCAAACGAATATAAGCACTGTTTACGTAAGGACTATGTGAAGAGGAGTAAACATGCAAAGAGATAATAGCTTCAGAAAAATCCTCTCTCTATTCTTGGCAGTAACATTGGTTGTTTCTTTAAATGTGCCAATGTTTGCTTTTGCAGAGGAGAATGGTTCAGGTGCTACCGATTTGGGTTCTGCCGAATCAGGCACTACTGAGTTGGGTTCTACTGAACCAGGCACTACTGATTTGAGCACTGATCTTAATGTAGAAAATACTTCCATTGAAGAAAATCAATCAGCAAACTC